>JAIECQ010000198.1 GCA_029068395.1 Rikenellaceae bacterium | reverse complement strand
GAAGCATGGTTTATAGCCTCCACTGTTTGGGGCATGACGCTGTCGTCGGCAGCAATTATTATTATGGCCACGTCGGTCACCGAGGCACCGCGCGCGCGCATGGCCGTAAAGGCTTCGTGTCCGGGGGTGTCGAGGAACGTGATGCGTCTGCCGTCCTCCATCTTGACGCTATAAGCGCCTATGTGCTGCGTGATGCCGCCGGCCTCGCCCTCTATGACGTTACTTTTGCGTATGAAGTCGAGCAGAGAGGTCTTGCCGTGGTCGACATGACCCATCACTGTAACAATGGGCGGACGCGCCACAAGGTCGGCCGGGTCATCCTCGCTCTCGGCAATCTGCTCTTGTATCTCTACGGTCACAAACTCAACCTTGAAACCGAACTCCTCTGCCACAATGACAATAGCCTCGGCATCGAGACGCTGGTTTATCGACACCATAAGCCCCAGGTTCATGCAGGCGGTGATAACTTCGGTTACAGACACCTCCATCATCTTGGCAAGGTCGCTTACAGTCACAAACTCGGTGAGCTTAAGAATGTTGCGCTCCTGTTCTAATCGCTCCTGCTCTTCGTTCATGCGGGCGCTTATGGCCTCGCGCTTGTCTTTGCGATATTTAGAGCTTTTAGACTTGTTGCCCTTAGAGGTCAGGCGGGCCAGCGTGTCTTTAATCTGTTTCTGCACATCCTCGTCAGAGACTTCGGTATGTGCCGGCACCTGTTTCTTGCTTCCCTTGTTGTGCTTCTTGCCTGCTGCGGGCTGCTGTCCCTGGACGTTGTTGCGTCCGCCGGCACCGCGTTGGGCGCCGTTTTGCGCGGGCTGAGAGTTCTTGGGGTCGTTAATGTCAACCTTAGAGTCTTTCTTTATGCGTTTGCGTTTGTTTTTCTTCGATGCGGCACTGTCCGACCTCTTCTCTATTGTCGACAAATCTATCTTGCCTATGATTTTAGGACCCGACAGCTTGCTTTCGTCATTGCGGAATATGTCGTCTTTTTTCTCGGCCATGCGCTCGTCGAAGGTCTTATCGGAAACGACGCTCTCGGCCACCGACTCAGGCACCTCTGCCTCTTCCTTGGGTGCGCTCTCCTCGAGCTTCTCCTCTTTCTTGGGCGCCGGTGCTGATGGCTGGGCCGACACTGCCGGCTGCTGTACGGGGGCAGGCTTCTCAACCTCCTCCTTGTTTTCGGCAACAGGGTCGCTCTTAGGAGCTTTGCCTTTGTCGAGGTCTATCTTGCCCACTATTTTGGGACCCCGCAACGTTACCGGCTCTTTCTCGACAGGCGTTGCCTTTACGGCTACCTCAACAGCCTCATCCTCAGGCTGATCTTTGATGTCGTTAAGTGAAACGGTCTCGTTTTTGGTCTTTATTTTTTCCTTTATGTTGATCTTTTCGACCGCCTTGTCGCTGCCGAATTTTTCCACAATAAGATTATAGGTTTTATCGTCTATGATAGAGTTAAAACCGTGTTCGAGAGTAATCCCTTTGCTTTCGAGAAACTCGATGATGGTGTTGTGACCGACATTGAGTTGTCTGGCGATTGCGTTGATTCTCAATTTTTTTTCGTTAGCCATATTTGTTTTCTTCTTTCGGCGCTAATTAGGGGCGTATATTTTTTTCACGCCCTCTTGTGGTTTGTGGTTGATAAAGGTAACGATTATTGCTTAAAAAAGCAAATCGCGGAAGTTTTTCTATTCAAACTCCGATTTGAGTATGCCCACCACCTCTTCAACGGTCTCCTCTTCGAGGTCCGTGAGGTTAACCAAATCTTCGACGCTGTATTTGAGGACGCTTTTGGCCGTGTCGCATCCTATCTTCTTGAACTCGTCTATTATCCAGCCCTCTATCTCGTCGGTAAACTCCTTAAGGTCGACGTCGTCCTCCTCTTCATCTTCTGTGTCGCGATAAACGTCTATGTTATAGCCTGTCAGCATAGACGCCAGCTTTATGTTAAGGCCGCCTTTGCCTATGGCCAGCGACACCTCAGAGGGTTTGAGGTGCACCGATGCGCTCTTCTCCTCTTCGTTGATGGTTATAGAGGTTATCTTGGCGGGATTGAGCGCTCGTTGTATGAGCAACTGTGTGTTAGAGGTGTAGTTTATCACGTCAATGTTCTCGTTTCGCAACTCACGCACTATGGTGTATATGCGGGCACCTTTCATGCCGACACACGCACCCACCGGGTCTATGCGTTCATCGTAAGACTCTACCGCCACCTTGGCACGCTCGCCCGGTATGCGCACAATCTTCTTGATGCTGATAAGGCCGTCGAATATCTCGGGCACCTCGTTTTCAAACAGACGCTCAAGAAACTCGGGAGCCGTGCGCGAGAGTATTATCACGGGGTTGTTGTTGCGCATGTCGACCCTGTACACTATCGCCTTTATAGAGTCGCCCTTGCGGAAGAAGTCGGTGGGTATCTGCTCAGAGCGGGGCAACACAAGCTCGTTGTCTTCGTCGTCGAGCACCAATATCTCTTTCTTCCACACCTGATATACCTCGCCGGTTATCACCTCGCCTATGCGCTCTTTGTATGTGTTGTAAAGGTTGGCCTTCTCGAGGTCGAGTATGCGCGATGCCAGGTTCTGACGCAACGACAATACGGAACGGCGCCCGAACGAGCTTAGCTTTATCTCTTCGGCCACCTCTTCGCCCACCTCATACGAGGGGTCTATCTTCTTGGCTTCCGAGAGCGCTATCTGGGCGTTCTCATCCTCTACCTCGTCATCGGCCGTTACCACGCGGTTGCGCCATATCTCGAAGTCGCCCTTGTCTAAATTGATGATGATGTCGAAGTTTTCATCGGTCTCGTAAGTCTTGATGAGCATGTTTCTGAACACATCTTCCAATACGCTGACCATGGTCGCCTTGTCTATGTTTTTCAGCTCTTTGAACTCGGAAAAACTGTTGATCAGATTGAGGTTATCCATTTTTCTGTCGTTTTTATTTTTTTATTCTTATTTTTACTTATCATGCCTCGGCAGCACCTGGTAGCTGTTGTAACTACTCGCGACACAGCCTTGCCCCTTTCTCGCCTCTGCAAGCCTTTTCCCTCCGGAACCCATTCTTACGTCTGCGGCCTTTCTTGTCGGAACCCCTTTCTCTTTCGGTGAGATTTGGCGGCGTTGTCAATATGCGAGTGTGCCGTGCGATGTTATCGCGTCATTCGGCAGGTGTTAGAAATGGAGCTTTGCCGTTTTTATCGCAGAGAAGGGTATTGTACGCTTCTGTTGTGTCTCCACCTTTCGCTTTTTGCCCTCCACGGCTATCTTTTCGGAATATGACACTACTATGCCTTCGTTGTCGACCTCTTCAAGGGTGGCTGTCAGCTTGTTGCGCGAGCCTTCTTCTATTATCTCAAGTGTGCGGGATATGTTCTTGCGATATTGCAACTCGTGACACAACGGCTCTGATATGCTTGCCGAACCTACTGTCAGCTCGAAGTCCTCTTCGTCTCGGTCGAGTTTGCTCTCAATAAAACGGCTCGCTTCTATGCAGGTGTCTATCGTCACACCCTCCATGCTGTCGAGAGTCACCTCAATAACCGAGGAGGCGCTGCATTTGAGCGATATAAGCACTATATCTTTGCCGTCAAGATACTCTGCCACAGCCTGCTCGACTCTCTCTTTAAGTGTCATATATGTTTTATTTTCAGAAGTTTACCTACGAAACGAGGGGCCCTAAGCCCCTCGTTTCATGTACAAATATAATTATAATTTCATAAAAAACAAAAAGATATGCAGTTAAGTTGCGTTCAGTCATATAAAAACATCATTGCCTCCATCAATCTGCCTCTATCGCATTTTCCCTGTCCGCTCTTCGGACCTTTTATTTCCCCTTTGCCTGCCCATGTTCGTTGGCATTGGCCCATGTTTATAGCTCTCTCGCTTCTTCCTCTTTTTCTCCGCATCCTGTCTCTCGCCTCCTGTCTCCGGCCCATCTCGTCCTCTCTCCGCTTCCCTGTCTCGGCCATCCTGTCAGGGACTCTCTATTCATCCCCGCTTCCTCTCTCTGCCTCCCTGTCTACGGCCCCTTGGTGAAAATTATAAGGAGAGACATAATGTCCATACTAAATTTGATTTAGTATATAA
>JAIECQ010000197.1 GCA_029068395.1 Rikenellaceae bacterium | reverse complement strand
AGCTGTGTATAAGAGCCCGGGGGTGAGCGACAAGGGGGCGACAAGGGACGAAACCAACCCAAGGTCCGCAAAAAGGAGGGGACGAGAGACCTACCCGAAGGGACGAGAGTCTGGGGTGAGTGACAGGGGAGGGCGAGAGACCGAAGGTAAGCAAGTGAGGCGGTTGGCAAGAAACAATACCGATGCAGGCAAGCGCCACCACCAATGCCGGGTATAAACGCCGCAAAGGCGAAAAGGGCGGGCAAGAATAGCGCCGCATACAACACACTGCATAAAATATATGGACAATATAAAAAGAGAACTGGTAATACATTGCAGCGACGAGATAATCAACATAGCCCTGTTGGAAGAGGGTCAGCTGGTCGAGCTGCACAAAGAAGAGAAGAGTCAAGAGTACGGTGTCGGCGACATATATTTAGGCAAGATACGCAAAACGATGACGGGGCTCAACGCCGCGTTCGTCTCTATAGGGTCGGCCCGCGACGCTTTCATACACTACCTCGACTTAGGCGGTCAGTTTCGCAACTTCAACAAGATGGTCGAGACCGTCACCAAGAAGAAGCCCTTCTCGATGAAGAACTTCAAGCGCCAGGAGGAGGTGCCACGCAGCGGACGCATCAACGAGGTGCTCTCGTCGGGTCAGACGGTGATGGTGCAGGTGATCAAAGAGGCCATATCGACCAAGGGTCCGAGGGTGAGCACCGAGATATCGCTCACGGGGCGCCACATAGTGCTGCTGCCTTTCGAGAGCAAGGTGTCGATATCGCAGAAGATACGCTCTGGCGAAGAGCGCAAACGTCTCAAAGGCATCGTAAGCGGTCTTCTGCCTGCCGGATTCGGCGCCATTATACGCACGGCGGCGGGCAAGAAAGAGCGTGAGGAGATAGAGGCCGACATACGGCAGCTGCTGGTTAAGTGGGACACCGTCGTGGAGCGTCTGCGCACCGCCTCGGTGCCATCAATGCTGCTCTCGGAAGAGACCCGCATAAACACCATACTGCGCGATCTGCTCAACGACACTTTCAGCAGCATATATGTGGACGACCGCCACATACACGCCCAGATAAAGGATTACATACGGCAGATAGCTCCTGAGAAAGAGAAGATAGTAAAGCATTACAAGGGCAGCGCATCCATATTCGACAATTTCGACATCACTCGTCAGATAAAGGGGCTTTTCGGCAAGCTGGTGCCCTTCAAGCGCAAGTCTTACATGATAGTAGAGCACACCGAGGCCTTGCATGTGATAGACATAAACAGCGGTCCGCGCATGCGCAACGCCGACTCTCAGGACGAGATAGCATTAGAGGTCAACCTCAACGCCATACCGGTGATAGCCCGTCAGCTGCGTCTGCGCGATATGGGCGGCATAATAGTGATAGACTTCATAGACCTGCGTCGTAACGAAAACAAAGACAAGGTTTTTCAGGCCATGCGCGAGGCCATGGCCGGCGACAGGGCGCGACACACGGTGCTGCCGCTATCCAAGTTCGGACTCATGCAGATAACGCGTCAGAGGGTGCGTCCCGAAACCAAGATAAACAACAAGGAGCTGTGCCCCACATGCCGGGGTACGGGCAAGATAGCGCCCTCCATACTGTTCGACACCGAGATAGAGAACCAGATAGCCTACTTTGTGGAAGAGCAGAACGTGCGATACATGAAACTGTCGGTGCATCCTTACGTGGCCTCGTTTCTGACCAAGGGGCTGATAAGCCTGCGCATGAGGTGGATGTTCAAATACGGGTGCGTGATAAAGATACATCCCGACGAATCGGTGGGTTATGTCGAGTCGTTCTATTACGACCGTTACGGCATGCCGCTGACACAAGACAGCACCCTCTATGAGACGGTGGCGCGCGACGAAAGCGAATATGACGACGACGACGAGATAAGATAACCCCTAAGATGCGCAAGGACGAGTTAATAGAGATATACCGGCACGACAAGGCCACCGCCCTCCTTGCGGCACTGCCCGAGGGGGTGACGTCGCTTGCCGGCATGTCGGGGTCGGCGCTGTCGCTATATGTGGCGGCGGTGTCGTCTATGGGCGGAGGTGTCGATGTGGTCATTGCCGACGACAAAGATGCCGCCGGCTTTATCTATTACGACCTTCTCAACTTCATACCGTCCGAAGAGCTCTTCTTCTTTCCCACATCTTACAAACGGTCTACCCTGTTCGGCACCGAGAGCGCCTCTAACATAGTGCAGCGCACGGCTCTGCTGACGGCTCTCGCAAGCGCCCCCGCCCGCATGGTGGTGTGCACCTATCCTGAAGCGCTGGCGGAAAAGGTGGCCGACGAGAAACGGCTGAAGGCGTCTACCGTAAAGCTTTCCAAGGGCGACAGGATAGCCGTCGGAGAGCTTGCCGAAAGGCTGTCGCAGATGGGATTTGAGCGCAACGACTTCGTGTGGTCGCCGGGTCAGTATTCGGTAAGGGGCGGCATTGTCGACATATTCTCTTACGGCGACATACACCCATGCCGTGTAGACTTCTTCGGAGACGAGATTGACTCGATAAGGATATTCGACATCAACACCCAGCTGTCGACCGATACCACAGAGCATACCGAGATAGTGGGCAGGCTCACCGGCGGCAACAGACGAAAGACGCTTCCTGAGCTTGTCGCAGGATGCGCCAACAGACGTTACTGGGTGGTGACGCCCGAGCTTGTGACAAGCCGTCTCGACCAGATACGCGCCCAGATGCTCGCCCGCAGTGACGGCAAAGAGCTGGCCAACGAGGTATGCTCGGGGGCGGCGTTGTGCCGTGCTCTTGAGGGCGAGAGGGTGGTGGCGCTGCACGGCTCTTTTGCCGGACTCGCCGGCGTGGGGCGCATAGAGGTGGGCAAGAGTCCGCAGCCGGCCATAGGCAAAAACTTCGAGCTTCTAAAAGACGACCTTGCCGCCCGCAAGAGAGAGGGTTACCGCACGCTGATAGTGACAGAAAACGCGGTACAGATAGACCGTCTTAACGGCATCATGACCTCTATAGGCGGGACGGGGCTATTCGACAGCATGGAGGCGACGCTGCACGGCGGCTTTGTCGACCATGACAACCGCCTGTGTCTTTACACCGACCATCAGATATTCGAGCGCAACCACCGCTACAGGCTCATGCGCGAGCTTCCCAAGGCCGAGGGGCTGTCGATATCGGAGCTTCAGGAGATGAGCCTCGGCGACTATGTGGTGCACATAGACCACGGCATCGGACGTTACGGCGGGCTGACACGCTCGGTAGAGAACGGCAAGATGACCGAGGCGGTGAAGATAGTATATCGCGACGGCGACATATTGCTGGTAGGGGTGCACTCGCTGCACAAGATATCGAAGTATAAAGACGGCGACACCGAGAGCGCTCCCAAGGTCCACAAGCTGGGGGGCGGCACGTGGGCGCGTCAGAAGCTGTCGGCCAAGAGTCATGTCAAAGACATAGCCAAAGACCTTATTGCCCTATATGCCAAGCGCATGGCCTCGCAGGGTCACGCCTTCTCACCCGACGGTTACATGCAGCAAGAGCTTGAGGCGTCGTTCCTCTATGAAGACACCCCCGACCAGCAGAAGGCCACCGAGGCCCTCAAACGCGACATGGAGGCTCCTGTGCCCATGGACCGGCTGGTGTGCGGCGACGTGGGCTTCGGCAAGACCGAGCTGGCCATAAGGGCTTCGCTCAAGGCGGCCGTCGACGGCAAGCAGGTGGCGGTGCTGGTGCCCACCACGGTGCTGTCGCTGCAACATTACCGCACCTTTACGCGACGTCTGTCGGGCCTGCCGGTGACGGTCGAGAACCTGTCGCGCAGCAAGAGCGCGGCACAGACCACCGACATATTGAAACGGCTCAAGGAGGGCAAGATAGACATAATAATAGGCACACACAAGCTGCTGGGCGCCAAGGTGGAGTTCAAAGACCTGGGGCTGCTGATAATAGACGAGGAGCAGAAATTCGGCGTTTCGAGCAAGGAGAAGCTGCGCAAGATGCGCGAGAGCATCGACACGCTCACCCTCACGGCCACACCCATACCGCGCACACTGCAATTCTCGCTCATGGGTGCGCGCGACCTCTCTATAATAGCCACGCCGCCGCCCAACCGTCAGCCGGTGTCGACACAGGTGCACGTATTCTCGCGCGAGCTTATCAAAGAGGCCGTCGAGAGCGAGATAGAGCGCGGCGGCCAGGTGTTCTTCGTGCACAACAAGATAGAGACCATAGGGCGCATTGCCACGCTGATAGAAGAGGAGGTGCCCTCCGCACGCATAGCCACGGCGCACGGACGTATGCCGGCGGCGCAGTTAGAGCGCATAATGTCAGACTTCATATACGGCGAGTATGACGTCTTGGTCTCGACCACCATCATAGAGTCGGGCATAGACATACAGAACGCCAACACCATGATTGTAAACGACGCCCAGAACTTCGGTCTCGGCGACCTGCACCAGCTGCGCGGACGTGTGGGACGCAGCAACCGCAAGGCCTCGTGTCTGCTGCTCACGCCTCCCGAAGAGTGCATTTCAGAGACGGCGCGGCGGCGTCTGCGGGCCATAGAGGAGTTTGCCGACTTAGGGGCGGGATTCAACATAGCCATGCAGGACCTCGACATAAGGGGCGCGGGCAACATGCTGGGGGCCGAGCAGAGCGGATTCATCGCCGACATAGGCTTCGAGACCTATCGCAAGATACTCGACGAGGCCATGGCCGAGCTTAAAGCCGAAGGTTACGGCGTGGAGATGCAGAGCGGCGACGCACCGGCATCTAAAGAGCTTTACGTCAGCGACTGCCAGATAGAGCTGCTTGACGAGGCTTTCATACCCGACAGCTACGTCTCTAACACCGCCGAGAAGATACGCCTCTACCGCACCATCGACGCCATCGACTCGCCCGAGGAGGCCGACCGCATAACCTCAGAGCTGACCGACCGTTTCGGCACTCCGCCCGAGCCGGTGACAAGGCTTCTGAAGGTGGTGACCCTGCGGCGCAAGGCCATGATGTTAGGCTTTGAAAAGGCGGTGATAAAGAACGGCTTCTTCATACTCCATTTCGTAGGCAAGCCGGGGTCGCTCTACTACCAGAGCGCCACATTTGCCTCCATAATGAGCTTTGTGGCCTCGCAAAGCGGCGACAACTACAAGATAAAGCAGTCAGAGAACCGTCTGTGGCTCTCCATACGCGGCGTACAGAGCATCGAAGAGGCGCTCGTGACAGTAGAGTTGATGGAGCGGCACGCCGATAAACCTACAGCATAATCACACCCCATGAACCTTATAATAGACATAGGCAACAGCTACGCCAAGGCGGCCATTGCATGCGACGGACATGTCAACGCCGAGTATCGCTATCCGTCGCTCACCGAGGCCCGGGCCGTAGAGCTTTTAGAGTGTCACCCCGAGGTGGATGCGGCCATTTTGTGTGCCGTGGGTGAGTATGACAAAGCCATAGAGCATATTTTCAGAGAGCGGCTGACCCGGTTTGTCGTCTTAGACACAACCACCCCGCTGCCTATAAAAAACGGATACTCCACCCCCCACACGTTAGGCATGGACAGGCTGGCCGCCGCAGTGGGGGCGGTGGCGCTATATGGCTCAGAGACCACCATACTGGTGGTAGACTTAGGCAGCGCCATAACCATAGACACCATATGCCGGGGCACCTTCCTGGGCGGCAACATCAGCCCCGGGGCAAAGATGCGGTTCAACGCACTGCACGACTACACCTCGGCCCTGCCGCTATGCCAGCTGCCGCAAGGAGACGCATCGTTTCTGGGTCGCTCGACCACAGAGGCGATAGAGGCGGGCGTGGCCCAAGGCATAATAGGCGAGATAGAGAGTTACATAGAGCAATGCTCGCACACCTACGGCTCTATGACAACGGTTTTTACCGGCGGTGACGCAAATTATTTTGCAAAACGAGTAAAAAATACGATATTTGTAAATTCCCGATTGGTTACTTTGGGGCTGAACATTATCCTTGAAAGCACGCGATGAAAGTCAAAACACTCCTGCATACACTACTGTTGTTGGCGCTCACTACAGCGGCCATGCCGGCGGCGGCACAATTCGACAACACGTTGAACGCCTTTTCGCCATACACCTTCTACGGCATAGGCGACCTCAACTTCAGCGGCACGGCAGCCACCAAGACAATGGGAGGCATAGGCGCAGCCACAAGAAGCGGCACATCGTTCAACATCGTCAACCCCGCCTCTTACAGCGCCGCCGCCCCACAGGCTTTCCTATTCTCGTTCGGCATGCAGGGCCGTAACGACTACCTCAAATCGGGAGCCTTCAAAAGCAGTCACAACGCCTTTAACATCAACGACATAAGCCTTCAATTCAGGATACTCGACGGGTTGGGCTTCGGCCTGTCGGTGACCCCCTACTCTACTGTCGGCTACAAGGCTTCGTTCGTCGACAACTCGTCGCCGCTGTCTGACATGGGCGTGACACGCTACTCATACACCGGCAACGGCGGCATAAACCAGTTTAAGGCAGGCCTGGGATGGAGACCCGCCAAGGGGCTGTCGATAGGCGTCAACATGCTCTACTACCTCGGCTCCATAAATCGCATATCAGAGAGCACCTTCTCGGGCATCATATCGTCGAGCGACGACTTCCGCATCACCCGCATCACCGACAAACGGCAGGTCAACACCATGAACGTGGAGCTGGGCGCCCAATATGACATAAGGCTGCGCGGCGGACGGGCCGTGACATTCGGCGCCGTGTACGAGCCTCAACGCAGGGCCGGAATAAGACGCTCGTACAGCGTGATCAACGAAGGGGCATACACCACCGACACCCTGATGGCAAGCGCCACTAAGACACAGTTCGTACTGCCCCACAGGGTGGTGGCCGGCTTTGCCTACCGCACCGGCAAGTTAGTGGTGGGTGCCGATTACGACTTTCAGAAATGGTCAGGCTCAATGAACGACGAGCCTATCAGCAGCGGCGGCTCTTTCAGCACCACCGACTCACGCAACATACGCGCAGGGTTTGAATACACTCCCAACCGCTATGACATACGCGACATGCTCAAACGATGGACCTATCGCGGCGGCATACGTTACGGCAACACCTATTACCGCATGAACGGCCGGCAGATAAAGGAGTATGCCGTGACCGTGGGCTTCGGGGCACCGCTCCAGCGCAACAGCTTCACCGCCGTAAACTTCGGAGCCGAGGTGGGACAGACAGGCCGGGCATCCGGCTCTCTTACACGCGACACATTCTTCAAGGTGTATCTGGGCTTCAACATATTCGCAACGCAAGAC
>JAIECQ010000196.1 GCA_029068395.1 Rikenellaceae bacterium | reverse complement strand
CACGAAAGCCGCCCCGAACTACCACCGAAAGCCCCGCCACAAAAGCCGTCTCTGACTACCCTCCCGGCAAATATCCCGCCAAAGGGCTACCCTTTCTTGGTTTTGTAGGGGTCGTAAGCGCGTCCTCCTCCCTCGAAGCCTGCGTTCTTGTAAAACTCCACGAAGGTCAGACGCAGCGGATGCACGAACGAGCTTATGGCCGACATGAACAGGTTGATGCCGTGACCCACCAGCAGAATAACCACCATTAACACCTGACTCACCACCGGGATGTCACCGCTCATGCTCACGGCCAGGTCGTTGAACACGCCGGCGATGATACCGCTGGAAAGGCCCAGGGCAAACAGACGTATGTAAGACAACACGTCGCCCAACAGCCCCGTGACGTTATTGTATATGCCCCACAGGCCGCCTCCTAAGTTGACGAATACATTCTTGTCGGGGTTGTTATAGAATATGTTCATGCCAAGAAACAGCGACACGGCACCTATGTACCACGGCGAATCGAACCCGAAAGGCACTCCCATGTCGGGCAACAGGTAAGCCAGCACCGACACCACTATGGTCATGGCCCACCCCAGCGTGGCCACGGCATAACGGAAGCCCATGTACTTGGCCCGCGCATAGGCCTGCACGAAGAGGGCGTAAACAATCTGCACCACTCCCACGGCCAATGCGAACGTGAACATATCCATCTGGCCGAGGAACGGGAAGCCCTCGAACATCTTGAACGTCTTAAGCTCCATGCCGAAGAATGTGCCCGTGAGCAGTCCTATTAGCATCGCCGCCACCGAACACCACATGACAAGGCCGCTCACACGCTTGGCAAAATCGTTTTTACGCAATACCGACAAGGCCACCGCCGCTGCCACGAACGTTATTATGGCATAGCCGAGGTCGCCGAAGCACACCCCCACAAACAATATGAAGAACGGAGCAAAAAACGGCGTCAGGTCAAGCTCGCGATAGGTCGGCATAGCATAAAGCGCCCCCACCATCTCGCACAGACGCGCGAACCTGTTGTTTTTCAACAATATGGGCGGATTATCCTCGAGTGTCGGCTTCTCGGCAAACACCACCACACCACCGTCGGCAAATGCCTCGTCCACCTCTTTGCGTCTCGGTTCGGGCACCCACCCGCTTATTACGGTTATGCTGCCCTCAACGGCATCTTGCGCCGCCGACACCGCCTTGACGTGCGACAGCTCCATGCGCACCTCCTCGCGCGCCTCTCTAAGCAGATGAACAGACGCCGCCGCCCGGGCCAGACCCTCACGCGACCGCTCCACCCCCTGCTCAAGACTCTCAATGCGCGCCTCCAGCCCGGTGACGTCACTTACAGGAGGCGCCACCTCCGCAGCTCCGTCAAACACCGCGTCATCACCATACGACACCGCCACAAAGCGAACCGTCCGCCCGTCGTCGTCCACAACCACAGCGCCGTCATCTTGCCACCCGCTCTTGAAACGCTTACGCTCGCACACGAAAAATCGCACCCGCACCCCCTCGGCGCCGAGTTTGTCAAGCATATCAATGTCAAAATCGCCCCACGCAGACACCTCGTCACGCTCTTTGCGCACCTTGGCAAGCTCTGCCTGATTCTTGGCAAGGCTCGACGACAGCTCGTCAAAGGCCTTCAACGCCTCGTCGGCCGTGTCATACGGCAACACCTCACCCAGTCGCTTATCTTTCCTGTTGCTCTCGGCCCCGCTCTTAAGCTTGGTCAAGGCAGTGTCATAAGCGGCAATCTTGTCCATCAAAATCCGTCCCTCGCCGTCGGGTTGCCAGTCGCCCACGGCAACATCGACAACGCCAAGCTCGCCCAACCGGGCAAGAAGAGCCTCTCGCCGGCTTTTGAGCACAAGGAACGTATATTTAACCATCGGTGTAATCATAGCTGCAACTCTGTTACGCCTCAACCTCTGCGGCCTCTTGGGCGGCCTGAGCGTCGTGGCGGTTTTTGACAATCTTCTGAGACGATTTGCTCAGATTCTCCTCATCTTCCATAAAACGTTTTATCTTCAGCATGGCCTCTTTATAGCCCGGTATCTGCACCTTCTCATAAAGGTTGACCTTCTGTGTGGTCTTCTTGCGGGCAAACTCCAGCCTCTCTGACTTCTCGGTGGCAATGCGGCTTCTAAGACCCAGCTCGGCCATCTTCTTAAGCAAGGCCACACCGTCGGCAAACCACGCCTCTGAAGAGAAGAGGTTATACTCTTTTTCCTGGAAATCAATATTTTCCAACACCGGCAGCCTGACACCGGCTATCTTCATCTGCCCCAAGGTTATATCTTTGACCGTCAGCACCTGAGGGTCAAACTCGCCCCAAAGCGGAGTCATATAGTCATACTGCTCTATCAGCCTGCGCAGCTCCTCTTCATAGGCGTCGCTCTCGCGTTTGGCACGCTTGACCTCCAGACGCAATGCCGACTCCTTGCTCTTGATTGTAGGCAAGGCCCGCTCACGCATCTTCAGCTGCTTGTCAAGCTCACCGAGCGACGTTTTGTTATATTGAAACTTGATAGCCATAAACTACTGTTTTACAGGCCAGTATTTCTCTACAAGATCGGCCTTTATCGACACCTCGGCCTTGGTGAAATACTTGGCAAACAAACCCCACGCAATATCGAGCATCCTATCCACATCTATGTTGACGTCTATTGCCAACAGCTCGTTGGAATAATCGTGCGCAAACTTAAGGGTACGCTTGTCGTAATCGCTCAAGTCGAAGCCGTTTTCAAGCTTGGTCTTGGCCCCGGCCGCATCGGCATAAAGACGCACCGCCGCATTCATAACCTGAGGATGGTCCTCGCGCGTTTTCTTGCCTATGACCAGCTGTTTGAGCCTCGACAGACTTCTGAACGGGTCGACGATAACCTTGCCGGTGTCTGAGTCGTTGCGCAGAAAGAGCTGCCCCTCGGTTATGTAACCGGTGTTGTCGGGCACGGCATGGGTGATGTCGCCGCCGTTGAGAGTGGTCACGGCCACAATGGTGATAGAGCCGCCGTTAGGCAGCTGCACCGCCTTCTCGTATATCTTGGCAAGGTCGGAATAGAGCGACCCCGGCATCGAGTCTTTAGACGGTATCTGGTCCATGCGATTCGACACTATGGCCAGTGCGTCGGCATATAGCGTCATGTCGGTCAGCAGCACCAGCACCTTCTCGCCCTTGTCGGCGGCGAAATACTCGGCGGCCGTAAGTGCCATGTCGGGCACCAAAAGGCGCTCCACGGGAGGGTTCTCGGTGGTGTTGACAAAGAAGACTATACGATCGAGCGCGCCCGCGTTGTCAAATACGTTTTTGAAATAGAGAAAATCGTCATTGGTAAGACCCATGCCCCCAAGTATTATCTTGTCGGCCTTGGCGCGCAGTGCCACCATGGCCATCACCTGGTTGTAGGGCTGGTCGGGGTCGGCAAAGAAGGGTATCTTCTGCCCCGACACCAACGCGTTGTTGAGGTCTATGCCGGCAATGCCCGTGGGAATGAACTCCGAGGGCTGCTCGCGCTTGTAGGGGTTGACCGTGGGACCGCCTGTCTCACGCTCCTGCCCCTCTATGTCGACCGAGCCGAACATCGGACGACCGAACGCATCGAAGATATGGCCGGCCAAACCGTCGCCCACCTTAAGTTTGGGCGGATGGCCGTAAAAGACAACCTCAGAGTCTGTCGATATGCCCTCGGTGCCTGCAAACACCTGAAGCGTCACACGCTCACCGTCTATGCGCACCACCTGGGCGGGACGGCCGCCAACAGATGCCAGCTCCTCGTTGCCCACATCGCCCGCCGTGACGGTGACGGTAGCCTTGGTTATGTTGTCTATCTTGGTATATATCTTCTTAAATGCCTGTGTCTCCATAAGAACAATTGTTTTCGTTTTTATTCTGCATCCTCCCGGCGGTCAGCACTTTTCCCAAGAGGACACCCTCTGAGTCCCGCACGGTTACTCCTTGTCGTCCTCCTCTTTCTCTTTGGGGCGTTCGGCGACCAGTTTCTCGACCTTTGACTCATAGTCGCGGAAGCCCTCGCTGCCGAACTCGGAATAGTTCATCTGACGTATAAGGTTGATAAGCTCTTTGTAAAATGCCGTGCACGCCTCGAAGTCGTCATGAGCGAAATTCTGCCCGCATATTTTCATGATAAGACTGAACATATACCTCTGACGTTCAAGCGAACAGTTAGAGTCTATGGCATCAAACGAGTCCTGCTGAAGGAAGCAGAAGTCTATAAGCTCCGACTTCCAGTAACGGTCGTGATAGCTTACCGGCACGCCGTCGTCACCGAGTATGTTGATCTGCTCATACACCTCTTTGCCTCTCTGTACGATGGTCTTGGCCTCTTTCACCCTGGCCACCCATCCCTTCTCGAAGTTGTCTTCAAGGTATGACTCTATTTCGGGATAATCGAGATACTTGGAATAACTGTCAAGCGGGTCTATGGCCGGATAACGCTTGCTGTCGGCACGCTGCTGCGACAGGGCGTAAAAGCATCGCGCCGCCTTCTTGGTCGACTCGGTGACCGGCTCTTTGAGGTTACCGCCCGCCGGCGACACGGTGCCTATGAAGGTCACCGAACCCGTTCCGCCGCCCACCAGACGCACAATGCCGGCACGCGAATAGAAATTGGATATGATGGCCGACAGGTCCATCGGGAAAGCGTCAGGCCCGGGCAGCTCCTCCAGGCGGTTCGACATCTCGCGCAGAGCCTGTGCCCACCGCGAAGTCGAGTCGGCCAATATGAGCACCTTCAGACCCATGGCCCGATAATATTCGCCTATGGCCATGCCGGTATATACAGAAGCCTCGCGGGCGGCCACCGGCATGTTTGAGGTGTTGCAGATGATGGTTGTGCGCTCAATGAGCTTCCTGCCTGTGTGTGGGTCGTCGAGCTTGGGGAACTCCTCGAATATCTCGACCACCTCGTTGGCACGCTCGCCGCAGGCCACCATCAGTATGACGTCGGCATCGGCCTGACGCGATATGGTATGCTGAAGCACCGTCTTGCCCGCACCGAACGGACCGGGTATGAAGCCCGTGCCTCCCTCGGCCAGGGGATTGAATGTGTCAATGGCCCGCACACCCGTCTCCATGACACGTCCGGGACGCGGCTTTTCCCTATAGGCGGTGACAGCCTCACGCACCGGCCACTTCTGCACCATGGTGATGTCGTGGTCGCGACCCTGACTGTCGGTCACCACGGCCACCGTATCGGTTATCTTATAGGTGCCTGCCGGAACCACGCTCTTGACCGTATAACGCCCCTTGAACGAGAATGGCACCATTATCTTGTGCTCCACCGACCTCTCGGGAACGCTACCTATCCACGAGGCCGCCTCAACCACATCGCCTTCCGCTGCAATAGGCGTAAACTGCCATGTGCTCTGCCAGTCGAGCGGGTCGTTATAGACACCTCGTTCAAGGAAGAGGGTGTCAAGCTTTGCCAAATCGTTTTGCAAGCCGTCATATATGTGCGACAGTATTCCCGGACCCAACGTCACCTCAAGCATGTGACCGTCAAACTCTACCGGAGCACCGGTCTTAAGCCCGCGCGTGCTCTCGAACACCTGCACCGACACCCTGTCGCCGTCAACCTTTATGACCTCTGACATAAGGCGCGCCCCGCCCACGGTTATATAACAAATCTCATTCTGTGACACGGGCCCGTCTGCCTTGACTGTCACAAGGTTAGAAGTGACACCCGTTACCTTTCCGGTTGTTTTCATATATATACCTTATTTCTTGTCGTTTTTTTACCGGGAGCCGCCTTAAGTAGCGCGCGACACCCGCTTTCAGTTAGCCGCCATCTGGCACCCGCTTCAGCAAAAACCAACCCCGCTTCAGCCAACCCGTTAACACCAGCTTTAGCCCAAAAGCCTCCCCCATCTTTTAGCCAACCTGTTAACACCAGTTTTAGCTCACCCCCTCTTTCAGCCCCGTTTAACCGCACTCCCCCGGCGCCCGCACATCACCCGCGCATGACAGCCTGCCTTACAACCTCGGCGGGAGTAAGCTGCTCTATCATACGGTCGAGCATCTGCCGTCCTGTCTCTCTGTCGAGCACCATCCAGCGACATATTATGCCCACCTTGACCAAATATCCGAGTACGAAATTTATGTTGAAATAGTCGAACGTGGTGAGCTCGTCCACCTTCCTCCACCTGAACACATCGAGCCGTCTCTCTTTTGCCAGCATGTCGTCAGACTCCAATATGGCCGTCAGCTCGTCGCTGCCGTCGAAAGAACCCGCCAGCCCGAACCCCGCCGACGTGTCAGCCACAAGACGCTCCGTAACCTCGTCATGCCCCACCAATACTCCCGATATGTCGATACCCTTGGCACGCGCGGCAAAAGCGGCCACTATGTTACGCAGCTGCCTGTCGAAGCGCGACCACCGGCGCATGAACGAACTTGACGACCTCTCGGCGGCGGCATAGTAACACTCCCACAGGGTGTGCTCCATGTCGGCCGAGGTGTCAATCTGCTCGTCCATTGCCCTCATCTGATCGCGATAGCTGTCCAAGACGCGCTCTATATAATGCGGTATCTGTATCTCGACCGGAGCTACGGCACCGCCATCCTTGCCCGAAGAGAAGTAATAGCCGCACACCTCTGCCACCTGCTCTGCCGACAGATTGGCCGGCACCGCATAACGCGCCCTGCCCGCCTTAGCCGCCATTATATTCTCTATGTCATGACGCCACAACAGCATGGCCACGTGACGCTTGTCGCGCGCCTCAAGCGATTCGTCCATCTGCTCAAGCAACGCCCTCACATCAAGACCCTTGCCATCGGAGTCGACCGAATACTCAACTAACGACGACACCAGATATGTGTAATCTTTCAAAAAGAGCGACATATTAACTCTTATTTTTCTTCAAACAAAACCTTGTTCAGCCCCTCTGTCAGATGGCTTCTAAGCAGGCTGTCGAAATCACTCTCATCAAAAGAGATGTAATAACCCTGCCCCTTGGGTGATATCCTGAAACCACGACCCACGCCGTCGCCACCCGTTACGGTAAAGTCGCCGACACCTTTGCCTACAGCGCTTTGCAGATAGGCGGCCACCTTATCTTCATTGCCCTTGCCCACCGTGACGCATCCGCCCTCGGCAAACCCCTTGACTGCCTCTGTCATAAGCTGGCGCACAAAGGCGTCATCGCCAAAAGCACTTGCCACATCGGCCCCAACCGAACGGGCGAGCACCACCTCTGCCAAAGACTTCCTGACCGCAGCGGTTATCTGAGTCGCTGCCGCCTTAAGCTCGTTCTGACCGCGACGCACAGTCTCGGCAGCCTTGCCAGATGCCTCGTCGGCCATTTGCCCGGCACGTTTGCGGGCCTCGGCTATTATAGAGGCCGCCTCCTCTTTGGCCTTGGCCACAATATTTTCCGCTTCCGCCTTACCCTTTGACAGCCCCTCTTGATAGAGCTGCTCGGTCAATTGCTGAATCTTGTTTTCCATATATGTTTTCGTGTTTTCTTATCCAATAACACTGCTGGCTTTCAGACACATAAATGCAAAAACCATCAACGTATCGTTTTACAAGATAACGAATTATTTTTAATATTAATATTTTTTAGTTCACAAAAGACCAACTTTAAAGCCATTTCGACCATTTGCTTTCAACCACACATTTGGCCTACGGCTACACTAAAAAGTCGTCACTGCATAAAAACACAACAAGCCACGTTACACAAATCGTGCAAAAAAGCACCGGCCCACTAAAAAAAATGCAAAACAGACACACACAGCCATATAATGAAAGTGTGCGCCCCTGGCCTGGGACGCACACTTTCATTATATCACACTCTCTTTATGGCAGATAAGGATGCCCCTCATCGGGACTATGTTTCCACCTCTTGTGCGACCACATCCAATACTCGGGCCGCTCGCGTATAAGCTGCTCCAGGGCGGCGGCATAGCGGCGCGTTATCACATCGTCGTCAACCTGCTCCACGCCGTCATAAAGCAACGTGAAGTGCACGGCATAGCGTCCGCGTCTCACCCGACGTATGGCCATGAACACCACCGACGAATGCAGACTGAGGGCCAGTTTCTCCATGCCGGTGAAAAAGGCGGTAGGACGCCCCAGAAAAGATATAAAGTTACGTATGCCCGCATAGTAGGGCGTCTGATCAGATATCAGGGCCACTATCGGATTGTTTCCCGCCTTAATCTCACGCAACATCTCACGCGCGGTGGCCTTCATGGTCACGGGCTTGGTACCGAACCGTGAGCGCATCTTCTTGTAGAACGCCTCTGCCACCACACTCGACAACGGATGATACACCGCCTTGACCGGATGCGGGGTAAACAGCTGATAACCTATCGTAAACTCCCACTGACAATAATGCGACATGGCGGCTATAAGAGGGCGGTCTGCCGTAAGACTGTCTATAAGCTCTATATTATCATAGGTCATGGCACGCCTCAGCTGCCTCTCGGTCATCGACACAAGCGACAGTGTCTCTACGAACACCTCGCCCAGATAGCGATAAAACCTGCGTTCTATCGTCTTACGCTCGTCTGTGCTCTTCTCGGGGAACGACCGGGCCAGATTGTCGGCCACCACGCCGCGCCTGTATCGCACCACACCGTAAAGAATAAGCGACACGAGGTCGCCCACCCCGTAACGATACCACGCCGGCATACGTCCGAACAACCACGCCGAGCACCAAAAAAAGCCAAAGGCCGTTTTCTGCCACCAAGTCATCAGCCTACGGGATAAAACTCCTCACTGTCGGCAATGGTCGCGCTTATGGCCTCAAGATATTTGTCATATATCAACCTGTTGCAGGCCACTATCTCTTTGCCGTGTATGTAATTGTCGCCTCCGTGATAGTCGGTCACCACACCTCCGGCAGCGCGCACTATGAGCGAACCGGCCGCCACATCCCAGGGCGAAAGGTTGAACTGCGAAAAGCCGTCGAAGCGACCGCATGCCACATAGGCCAGATTGGCTGCCGCCGAACCTATGCGCCTGCCGCCGTGCGTATATTTTATGAAATACTCCTGTTGCAGACGATACTCGGCCATTCTGTCGAGGCTGTCGTAAGAAAAGCCCGTTGCTATGAGCGACTCATCGAGTATGTTTATCTGCGACACGCCTATCTCCTTGCCGTTCATATAGGCCTTAGAGCCTTTCCAGGCATAGAAGCTCTCGCCGCGCGTCACCTCGTGCACAACGCCCACCACTATCTCGCCCCTGAACGACAGAGCCACACTCACGCAATAGGGCGGCAGGCGGTGCATGTAATTGGTCGTACCGTCAAGCGGGTCTATTATCCACGTATAATCGGTATCTTTGGGATGCAGCGGACCGTCAGCCGCATCAACAGCCTCTTCGGCAAGAAAGTCGGCCCCCGGAATCAGCGGTTCCAACTCGGCTATTATCATCTCCTCGGCCTTGCAGTCAACGTTGGTGACCATGTTGTGCATGCCTTTCAGCTCGACATCATCCCAAGAAAAATTCTCACTCTCGCTCTCGATGTAAGATGCCACGCGGGCGGCAATCTCTCTCACCTTCCCGCATATCTGCTCATAATTTATCTCTGCCATAAACTTATTGTGTTTGAGTTATCATTCTGCCTTAGTGCATGTTAAGGCACACAAAAGGCAGCACATCCCCGACCGCAAAGCATAAAATCAAAACCGGGACTGTTTCCGCAAAGATACAAAAGTTATCGACTTAAAATAACCCTCGCCGCCAAAATATCGCAAACATCACTTCAATGCCCTGCCTTCCATACATTCCGACCCTCGCTTTACTGCTGCGCAAAACGATAAAGCATAGCTATCTCGTCGGCCCAACGTCCGCTGTCGGGAGTCTCCAGACACAAGGGCATGTCGTCAAACCTGTCGTCTGCGGCAATATAGGCGAAGACCGCCTGACCGAGTGTGCCCATGCCTATGTTGTTGTGACGGTCAACCCTGCTGCCCTTGGCTTTCATCGAGTCGTTAAGGTGCATGCCTCGCAGATAACCGAAGCCTATCACACGGTCAAACTCGGCGAAGGTGTCGTCGCACGCCTCGGCGGTCGACAGGTCGTAACCCGCAGAGTAGGCGTGACATGTGTCGATGCACACCCCTACCCTCGTCTTGTCATCCACAAGGTCTATTATAGACCTCAGCTGCTCGAAACGATAGCCTATGTTGCTGCCCTGCCCGGCGGTATTCTCTATCACGGCCGTAACACCGTGGGTCTTGTCGAGAGCAATGTTTATCGACTCGGCAATGCGCGAGATGCACTCCTCGTCGGATATCTTGCCCAAGGTGCTGCCGGGATGGAAGTTGAGCCTGTCAAGCCCCAACTGCTCGCACCGGCTCATCTCGTCTATAAAGGCGGTGCGCGATTTATCCAGCCCCTCGGCCTCGGGGTGACCGAGGTTTATCAGATAACTGTCGTGCGGCAATATCTGATGCGGCGCAAAACCGTAACGCTCGCATGCCGCCTTGAACGCCTCTATCGACTTGGCGCTCAACGGCGGCGACACCCACTGACGCTGATTTTTAGTAAACAACGCAAATGCCCCGGCCCCTATGGCCGCAGCATTTACAGGCGCATTCTCTACGCCGCCCGACGCCGACACATGTGCTCCGAAATATTTCATACTCAACAATTTAATCAACTACACCCCTCCGGACTTGCCACCTGCCCCATACAGACCCATCTGCCGGATGTGAGCCTTTGGCAAAGATACAAAGAGTCGGCCAAAATGCAAGACAAAAGCACCTGTGATGTAAAAAAGCACTCTGTCACCATCCCGCTAACACCGCCTCACCGACACGCTCCCTCCCGCCTCGTTCACAAACCATGCCGGAGAGCTGTCGTCATTGACAGTGCCGTCATCCTCAGGCGCATTGAGTCTGAACACCTCTTTTATCAACTCGTCATACCAGCTTTCCAGGCATTTGCGTTTGATAATACTCTTCTCGCAAAACCTTGACAAATACATATATTCGAAAAAGCTGCCTTTGGTCATCAAGTGACGTCTTAGCCCGAACGCCTTATAATGTTTGGTATATCCGGCATACGAGTTTATGCGAGAGCGCACTAAGAAAGCCTTGCGGAAAGACATTTCGCCCTTGCACTCTTTGTCTATCTCCACCATTGCCTGCCGGAAGTTGACCTTCGTGCGCTTGCTCACAAGCCTTGAGAAGGGCTTCACGCGCGCACCTAAAAAATCGACACCGCGAACACACGGCTGTATGTAAATCTTGTTGGGATGCAGCACCTGCCTGAACTCGTCCCACAACCTCTTACGCACCACCTCTATAAGGCTCACCAGATACTCCCTGTCCTGATGAACCACATAAAAATCATCGACATAACGACCGTAATGCTTAAGCTTCATGTCTCTTTTCATAAAGTGGTCAAAGTCGTTAAGATAGATATTGCTGAAAAGCTGCGACGTCAGATTACCGATAGGCAGCCCGCACCCCTTGCGCGAGAAAAACAGACTCTTCGACTTTGGCAACCCCTCACGCTCCCACGGCTTACTCTTAAACACAAAATTTTGCGTACAATCGCTATCTATGACTATCTCAATCAGATACCACAGCAAATCGAAATCGACAATCTCGCCGAAAGTCACTTTGCCTCCGTCTCCGCGCTCCTTTTTCAGACTCTCATACTTCCTCACCATACTGAAATAGAGATCGTCATTGGGCGACACCGTTCTGTTGTAAAACTTATCAAGCATCTTGCGTATCTTCACCTTAAGCACCTCTTTATCCATACTCATGAAATATCCCCTGAGGTCGAGTTTGAGTATATAGCTCTCACGCTTGTAGTTACCAGAACAGCGACGCATATTCTTCTCTAACCGCTGTATGCCGAAGAGCGTACCTTTATTCTTGCGACACGAATAGCTGTCTTCGATAAACGACCTCTCGCACATGGCCAGCATATAGCCGAAAACCAGATGGTGCACCACACGATCACGAAAATCGGCGGCAAACACCTCTCGCCTCACAGGCTTCATCACCACAAAGCAGATGCTCTTGCCCGTCACATAACGCCTCTGCGAAATCTGAGTGTAAAGCTCCATTATATTATGCTCAAGGTTTATCTCAAACTGCAACTGGTTTACAGTGTTACGTTTGTTCTTTCGCGCATCGTAATAAGCATCAAACAAATCTTCAAGTAACTCTTTATCACTAAGCACCATATAGTTATATTTTAAAAATCAGGGCCGTAAATTCTTGGCGGACACAACGCACGCTAAAACCGTTCTGCTTATTGTTGTTATTCACGTTCAAATTACTGCTGTTGAAGTACAGGTTGTACGCGTTGTTAGAATCATACGCAACTGACGACCAATAGTTGCCGTTCGCACCCACGTTACTGTTCAACGTACCGGACGTGTTGCGGTTACCGACAGCGGGAAACTCCAAAACGGGAATCTAAGCTAAGCAGGTGTTTACAAAAAGCAGTGCAAGGCTTGCGAATCACACGGCTATTCTTTCGACTAAAGATTTTCATCTCCAGTAACCTGCTGAATTTACGGGGCACTCTCGGGAAGCTGTCCTGAAAAGGCTTACCGCCCGACCCTCACCACAACCCTGATTATACAAACACCAGCGTCGCAAATTCTTGGCGGACACAACGCACGCTA
>JAIECQ010000195.1 GCA_029068395.1 Rikenellaceae bacterium | reverse complement strand
TCATGTGCATCATTACCGTCCCTAATTCACTGTCATATATATTGCTGGGCGGGGCTGCGGCCCTCCGTGGGGGGAGGCTCCGGGCCGCTCGGGACTCGTTGCCTCGTCCCGGGCATAAGGAATAGTGTGCGGTTTCGTTACACTTAGACCGCGGTGGGCCGACCGCAGGTCGGCCTCATCGTCGTGGATGTCGAGGGCGTGATGATGGTCTGGCGTGGTGAGTGACAAAGACGTGCGACACCTTGGGTTGGCCGGTAAGTGCCTTTAGCGTGAAGGAGCCACGGGCCGAGCCTGCGGAGGCAAGCGAGAAAGTGATGCGCGGCGGGGACGTGACTTAGTCACTGCCTACAACTACTTGGCGGGGGTACGGGCCTCCGCGGGGGGAGGCGAGGCCCGTTGCGGCTCGTGCCTCGCCTCCCTGCCGCTGCGGAGATAGATATGGTGAGTGTTGGCCGAGTTCTGTTATGGTTTGCGGCGCTTTCGTTTATGCCTGCCGCACTGCCTTATTGCTTTGCTGTTTTGTTTCCGCGTTTTTCCGTCGAGAGTCATGGCCCATGTTGAATATCTTCCAGGCACTCAGCCCAAGGGCCAAAAACAGCTATCCCATAAATGTGTGAGACGTATGTCGAAACACATTTATGGGATAGCTGTACTTATCCGCTTAGTTTGCCCTCAAACATATCAAAACGGGGTCCGTGACCCCTCCCCCGGAAGGGCCGCCGGAGGCAGTGCCAGCAAACCATCACCGGCAGTGAAGGCACAACAGGGATCGTTACTCTATGCCGAGGTCTTTGCGTATGGCTGCAATCTTCTGTTCTGCTGCTTTTTCGGCCTCTTCGAGTGAGGAGGTGATGGGCTGGCGTACTCCGAAGTAGAATTTGATTTTAGGCTCGGTGCCGGAGGGGCGTGCCGATATCTTGCTGCCGTCTTGGGTGAAGAACTGCAATACGTTTGACTTGGGCAGGTCGATGGCTTTTTTGGTGCCGTCGTTGAGACATGTCTCCTCGCTGAGCTGATAATCTTTTATTGTGGTTACGGGCGATCCACCTAAGCTTTTGGGCGGGTTTGAGCGCAGTTGACTCATCATCTTGGCGATGGCTTCGGCTCCGTCTTTGCCCTGCTTGGTGATAGACACCATAGACTCTTTGTAATAGCCATATTGCTGATATATCTTGCCGAGCAGCTGATATAGCGACAGTCCTTGCTGTTTTGCCCATGCCATTGTCTCGGCCACGAGCACAGAGGCAGAGACGGCGTCTTTGTCGCGTACGAAGTCGCCGGCCAGATATCCGTAGCTCTCTTCGCCGCCACCGATGTACTGTTTGACTCCTTCGTTGCGGCGTATGATGTCGGCGATGAACTTGAAGCCGGTGAGCACGTCATAATGGCCTACGCCGAACGAGTCGGCTATGGCTATGAACAGCTCGGTGGTTACTATTGTCTTGACTATGAACTCGTTGCCTGTCAGCTTGCCCAACTCCTTCCAGCGGCTCAGCAGATAATAGGTAAGCAGAGAGCCTGTCTGGTTGCCGTTGAGGAGCACCATTTGTCCGTGGTTGTCGCGTACGGCTATGCCTATGCGGTCGGCGTCGGGGTCGGTGGCTATGACTAAGTCGGCGCCTATCTTTTCAGCGCGTTCGATGGCTAATTTGAGGGCCGAGGCCTCTTCGGGATTGGGTGATATGACGGTGGGGAAGTTGCCGTCGGGGGTCGATTGCTCTTCTATGACGGTGACGTTGGTGAAACCGCAGCGGGCCAATGCTTTGGGTACCAGTGTGATGCCGGTGCCGTGAATGGGGGTGTAGACGATGGATGTGTCGGCAAATTTCTTGACCGCCTCGGGTGAGAGGGTAAGGCCGGCAACCTTGTCGAGGTATATTTTGTCGACATCTTCGCCTATCATTATGATCTTGCCGTTGCCGCCGTTCCATTTTACCTGGTCGACGGATTCGATTTTATTGACTTCGTCGATAATGTTGACGTCGTGGGGTGCGATGACCTGCGCGCCGTCGTTCCAGTAGGCCTTGTAGCCGTTATACTCCTTGGGGTTGTGCGACGCGGTAATGACAACACCGCTCTGGCATCCGAGGTGGCGTATTGCAAACGAGAGCTCGGGGGTGGGGCGCAGCGATTCGAAAAGATAGACTGTAAAGCCGTTGGCTGCGAATATGTCGGCTGTGGTCTTGGCAAAGAGCGGGCTGTTGTTGCGGCTGTCGTGAGCCACGGCAACGCTTATGGGGCCTGAGGCGAACTCAGTTTTGAGGTAGTTGGCCAACCCCTGGGTGGCCATGCCTACAGTGTATATGTTCATGCGGTTGGTGCCGACACCCATGATGCCGCGAAGTCCGCCTGTGCCGAATTCAAGGGTCTTGTAGAAAGACTCGTTAAGCTCTGCGGGGTCGTTTTCCATCATTCTGCGTACCTCGTCTTTGGTCTTCTGGTCGAAATTGCCGTCGAGCCATTTGCGGGCTCTCTCCATTGTGCTTTTTTCTATGTTCATATCGGTAATTGTTTGTCTGTTTCCGCTTTGTTTTTTGCTTGTGACATTATATACAAATGTACGAAATTTTCGTTAAAACGGTACAACTTTTTTTGATTTTTACATTGTTGTGGCGTCGGCCGTTTTTGTGATGGCAAAACAGCTCTTTCACAAGGGGTGACAAGTGTCGGCAAGAGGCCGTTTTGTGGGGTGGTGTGTGTGTGGAACATATCTCAAAGCCTTGTTTTTAGGTGGAACAATTTGATGCAAACATGTGATTTATAGCATGTTATACACAAAACAGCCTGTTGGGAAGTTATTGTATGTGCATACTGATAATTAGTATAAAAATTTTTAGTATGCTAAATTAGTGATATTGTTGTGGTTGGATTTTGCAATCAAAATAATGTAAAAAAACAACCGAAAAAGGATTTTTTTTTCTCTTTTTATTTGCCATATTTGCATCAGGAAAGACAAAAAAATCACCCGATTTAATTAAGATGATCTGTTCCGTTTTTCTGATAAAGGAAGATGGAGTGGGGTATGGTCGTCCTGATTTCGGGCGGTTTGTTTCGGATTGTTTAATGTTGAAATGATGCAGACGGATCAAAATAGCAAATGGCAGAACTGCCTCTTGACGATTAAAGAGCTTATCTCGCAGGATGAGTTCGTTAGGTGGTTCAAACCGACGGTGGTGCATGGCTTTGACGGCCAGACGCTGCGTCTTCGTGTGCCGAGCAAAGATTTTGTCGATCATATCAACGACAACTATATAATGATGTTGCGCCCGATTCTTTTCAATGAGTTCGGTGCAAACATCACCCTTAAGTATGCGGTGCCGCGTCAGGAGAGTGGCGAAATGGCTCCTATTAAAACGTTTTTGAACACTACCAACACACAAAATATAAAGAATCCCTTCGTAATACCGGGGGTCAAGAGGGTGGTGGTCGATCCGCAGCTGAACTTCGATTATACGTTTGAAAATTTTATCGAGGGCGAATGCAACCGGTTGGCTCGTACTGCCGGTCAAAAAATATCTATGGAGCCGGGAACGACCGCCTTTAACCCCTTGTTCATTTACGGTGAGTCGGGTTTGGGTAAGACACACTTGGCCCAAGCTATAGGTATAGAGGTCAAGAAGCGTTTTCCAGACAAATATGTGCTTTACGTGAGCGCGCAGAAGTTTCAGGCGCAATATACAAGCGCCATGCAGCGTAAGGAGATTAACGACTTCATACATTTCTATCAGATGATAGATGTGTTGATTGTCGACGACATACAGGAGTTTTCCGGTAACAAACCAGGCACTCAAAACACTTTCTTCAACATATTCAACCACTTGCATCTCTCTAAAAAGCAGTTGGTGCTCACCTCTGACA
The DNA here is from genome assembly GCA_029068395.1 of Rikenellaceae bacterium. Lineage (GTDB taxonomy): Bacteria > Bacteroidota > Bacteroidia > Bacteroidales > Rikenellaceae > CASDZP01. The sequence goes on along the minus strand of JAIECQ010000195.1, from coordinate 4,323 downwards.
AGCCTCCCGTAGAGTTGAAAGACATAGAAGAGCGTCTGTTGACCCGCTTTAAATGGGGGTTGTCTGTTGAGCTGACCACGCCTGACTATGAGACTAAGGTTAAGATTATCAGGAACAAATGCCGCCGGTTGGGTGTTGATATTGATGAGGAGATAATAGCGTTTTTGGCCGAGAATATCAAGGCCAATATCAGGGAGATTGAGGGCGCTATATCTTCGTTCATTGCCAATGCGACGCTTTTGGGGCGTCCTGCCACAATATCACTGGCTCGCGACATACTGAAAGCCTATGTGAGCTTCAGTCGCAAGGAAATAACTCCCGAGGCTATATGTGAGATTGTTTACACCTTCTTTAATGTCACTAAAGAGGATTTCTTCTCAAAGAAGCGGTCGCGTGAGATTGTTCAGGCCCGTCAGGTGTCGATGTATCTGTGTAAAAAGCATACAAACTTGTCGCTCAAGAGTATAGGCGAGGCAATAGAGCGTGACCATGCCACTGTGGTGCATGCTATTAAGACGGTGACCAACCTTATTGAGACAGATAAAGGATTGCGCGCCCACATAGAGCAGATAGAAAAACAGATAAGATAACGACAGGTTTGTTTTAAAGGTTGAATAACAGTCCGGGTGTCGGGCTGTTATTTTGTTTGAGGGGGATTGGCGAGGTGATCAGAAGATGTTTTTATTTAACATAATTAAATGCATTAAAAATGATTATACGGGAAGAACTTATACGTGACAAGGGTTTGCGTAATGTGGCGGTGGGGATGATGTTGGCTGCGCGAACCGCTCCTAAAGCCAAGGGTGTCGATGTGTTACAGGTAGCCATGTTTGAGGGTGATGATATACGTCATCTCTCTGGGCGCATGAAGGAGTTGGCTGTCAAATTAGACAAGAGCTTCTTTTTGCGTGACGCGGAAAATATATTGCAGGCAGGAGCTGTGGTGTTGGTTGGGGCCAAGGTGAAACCTGCCGGATTGAATTGCGGTTATTGCGGATTTGCAACGTGTGCCTCTAAGGCGGAGTTGCGTGATGTGCCTTGCTCGTTCAACTCGATAGACTTAGGTATTGCAGTGGGATCGGCTGTGTCGTTTGCTGCCGATGCGCGTGTTGACAGTCGCGTGATGTATTCGGTAGGTGAAGCTGTTAAAAGCATGGGTGTCATGAAGGAATGTTCGCAGATTATTGGAATACCTATAAGCTGTTCGGGTAAGAATCCGTTTTTCGACAGGGCTGCTATGAAGTAGATATTTCTTGTTTTGTTTATGGCGATCTCGCATTTGCGGGGTCGCTTTTTTTGTAGTAATAATTAGAATGGCATGAGGTTTGATAATTTTGCTGTTGGATGACCATTTAATTGAATCATAATATACATTATGTTAAATAAGAAAAATGGAGAAAGAAACATGCAAAAATATACGTCTACAGGGGATTCTTATTTGTTTATTACTTGTGTTTTTTGTTTTATATTTAACTTAATAATTGTTATTATTCTCATATTTTAAATAATTTAATCAATTATTGTCGTTATTTTATATATTGTTGTAAATATATTTATATTGTATATAATTTAACATTCGTATGGGCATCCACTTGCAAGAAGCATAGCGCTGTGGCGCCACACTCCCCCACTACAAAAAGGAGAGCCACGTCTTGCGGCGTGGCTCTCACTATTTGCGCATCACTATTTTTTTCGTTCACTTTTGCATTGCACATTGTCGTCCCACTGCAATATTTTTCTGAAGTCGAACTCTTCGGGGTTATCGACATATTTTGCAGCACCGCGATAATCTTCAGGTGTGATATAGTGAAGATTGTTTTGGTAAATGATCTGAACCTTATCTGAATCTATGTCAACCAAGCGCGGTTTGATTTTACCCTGCTCGTCGGCAACATCGCTAAGATAAAGGGGTTCGGGTTTGCCGTCGCGGCTGATGGTGACCACGCATCCGGTGATGCCCTGCTTATAGAGCGTGAAGACGCCAAGGCCAAGCTGCGTTGCATAAGAGAGGTCGTATGCAATAGGACGGCAGCAACGAAGCTCATAGCCCATTTCGTTGGGACGGCTCTTGACCTTTATGCGCAGATTTTTCAAGCGTTGTTGCACCAACATGTTGAAAATGTGCGATTTGCTGACATTGCCAAGCTCAGGATGACCGTGGTCGTCATAGGTAAACTGCACCCCGGTGCCTATGATGTCTTCATCGCTCATGAAGTGGAAGACACCTTCACTGATGATTGCCACACCATAAGGAATGCCCATAAGGCGGCGTTTCACCATTGACGAAATGACAAGGCGCGTAATCTTATCGAAAGTAATGGGCGTCTTGTTGAACATTTCGGGTATGATGATCATGGGATAGTGGCATGCCGAACCGATACCGAAAGCAAGGTGACCCGCCTCGCGTCCCATTGCCGACACCACGAACCAGTTGCCGCTTGTACGGGCATCTTCATAGAGCGTGGTGGCTAACTTGACACCCTCTTCCTTGGCCGAGTTATATCCGAAAGTGGGATAACCTGCCGGCAGGGGAAGGTCGTTATCTATAGTCTTGGGTACGTGTATATTGGCGACATTTATATTTTTCTCTTTGAGGTATTTTGAGAGACGGTTGGCTGTAGAGGCCGTGTCGTCGCCGCCTATGGTAACCAAGAGCTTGACGTTATAGCGTTCGAAAAAGTCGGGACGGAACTCTTTGTCAGTAGGCTTGTAACGACTCATCACCAATGCCGATCCACCGCGTGAGTATATGTTATCGGCGATGTCAAAATCGAGGTAGGTGAAATCGGGTTCGTCGGCGAAGAGGCTCTTGTAACCGCCGTTGAGACCGATGACCGTATAACCGTTGTTGGTAAATATTTTCGTTACGGAGCTTATGACCGTATTGATGCCGGGAGCAGGCCCGCCGGCACATAAAATTGCAACTGCTTCTTTCATAATAGGTTAGTTTTCAAGCTATTAGCCTTTATAGTAAGATAAAAAAAGCCCCCGTAGAGAGGGCTTTTTCATTTATTTGTTCAAGGCGTCGTTAGCGTTGAGGTCGTTATAAGAGATCTTAAGACGCTCAACGATAGACTCTTCGCCCTTACGCAGCCATGCGCGCGGATCGTAATACTTTTTGTTGGGGGCATCGGGGCCTTCGGGGTTGCCAAGCTGAGCTTGCAGATAGGCCTCTTTGGCAACATAATATTTGCGGATACCGTTCCAGAACGCCCACTGCATGTCGGTGTCGAGGTTCATCTTGATGACACCATAGCTTATGGCCTCCTGTATCTTTTCGGGCTCTGACCCTGAACCGCCGTGGAAGACGAAGTTGACGGGTTTGGGACCGGTGTTGTGTTTTTTCTGTATATATTCCTGAGAGTTTTTGAGTATCTCGGGGCTCAACACCACATTGCCGGGCTTGTAAACGCCGTGCACGTTGCCGAATGATGCCGCAATGGTGAAGTTGGGGCTTATGGCGCTAAGCTCGGTGTATGCGTAATCGACATCTTCGGGCTGGGTGTAGAGCTTTGATGAGTCTACGTGGGTGTTATCAACACCGTCTTCCTCACCGCCTGTGATGCCCAGCTCTATCTCAAGAGTCATACCCATTTTGCTCATGCGGGCCAGATATTTTTTGCAGATATCAATATTTTCATGCAGCGGCTCTTCTGAGAGGTCGAGCATGTGAGAGCTGAAGAGGGGCTTGCCGGTCTTGGCGAAGTGCTCTTCGCTGGCCTCAAGCAGACCATCAATCCAGGGAAGGAGCTTTTTGGCGGCATGGTCGGTGTGGAGAATGACGGGCACGCCGTAAGCGGTTGCAACGGTGTTGACATGGTGTGCGCATGACACCGCACCCAATATGGCAGCCTTCTGACCATCGTTAGAGAGGCTCTTGCCGGCATAGAAAGAGGCGCCGCCGTTAGAGAGCTGTATGATAACGGGGCTGCCTACCGCAGCGGCTGTTTCAAGAACGGCGTTTACCGTGTCGGTGCCGGTGACGTTGACTGCCGGTATTGCAAAACCGTGCTCTTTGGCATAAGCGAAAAGGTCCTGAACTGCTTGCCCGGTGATAACACCGGCGGGGAATTTTGGATTGCTCATTTTTGTGTTATTTTGTAGTACTGAAATGATTCGTTTTATCTTTCAAACTTAATAAAAATAATCGGAAAATAAAAATTTTATCGCAATTTATGTTACGGCTAACCGTTTTTAATCGTTATCGCCCCGTACGAAGCCATTAACAACTCTGCGTACGGGGCGACGAAAGTTAAAATGCCTGTCAGAATCCGTAATCTGTCACCTCTACACGGCCCTGCCGTGCCCTCAAGGCGTTTTGTG
>JAIECQ010000194.1 GCA_029068395.1 Rikenellaceae bacterium | reverse complement strand
AAGGAGCCACGGGCCGAGCCTGCGGGGGCAAGCGTGAAAGTGACGCGCTTCACCGCCGTGACTTAGTCACTGCCTGTGATTGCATGGCGGGGTTACGGGCCTCCGCGGGGGGAGGCTCGGCCCGTTGCGGCTCGTACCTCGCCGCCCTGCCGGAGCGGAAGCCTGCCGGGGCAAAGCTATGCTGTACAAAAGCTACCTGTGCAAAAGCCCCCGCAAAAGCAACTTGGTTAAATAAAAGTGTGCGTTTTCGTTACACTCAGACCGCCTGCCGGGTTTCCTGCCGGAGTGGGATGAGCCGGCGCTGGCACCGGCCTCAGTGGGGAGAATTTCAAAGACGTGATGAAATTGAGCCGTGAGGCATGAAACATGCGGGGCGCTTTGGCTGTAGCTTTTGTCAAGGCTTTGTAGCTTGTGTTTTGGCTTTGTGGCTGTGTAGGCGGGGCGGCTGCTCGGGCTGCGCACCTAACACCCCTTTAGCATGAAGAGCCACGGGCCGAGCCTGCGGAGGCAAAGCGTGAAAGTGACGCGCATCACCGCCGCCCCTTAGTCACTGCCTACAATTGCGTGACGTGGTTACGGGCCTCCGCGGGGGGAGGGTCGGCCCGTTGCGGCTCGTACCTCGCCGCCCTGCCGGGGCGGAAATCATACGGCGCAAAAAACTGCCGGCACAAAAGTCTGCCAGCCAAAAACCTGCCGGCGCAAAAGCCTGCCGGGCGCAAAAACAACCTGTGCCCAAAGCCCCCGCAAAAGCATCTCGGTTAAATGAAAGTATGCGCTTTCGTTACACTCAAACCGCCCTACCGGACACAAAAGCCTGCCGACCAAAGCTTTCCGAAACAAAAAACACCTAACCCTCAAACCCTGCCACCCAACCAATAAGGTACCTCTAATTCCGTGGAGTTTCCCGCTGTCGGTTGGCGCTACGGCGACTCGTCCGGTTCGTTGTACGGTGCGGGTGCGGGCGGCCGCTATTGGTCGTCAGTTGCGTATGATTCTTACAGCGCGTACCTCCTGTACTTCGATAGCGGTGATTTGTACGTGGGTAGCCGCAGTAAGCAGTACGGTTTTAGCGTGCGTTGTGTCCGCTAAATATTAATACTTTGGTTCTTTGATTGCTTTGATTCTTCCCCGAGGGATTGTGTAAGCGAAAAACGAACGCAAGCATCACCGAGCCACCGCATCCGCACAAGACATCCGCCAATCTAAAACAGGCATCAAAAAGAGTCACTTGACAAGAAAATTACTATCTTGCACTGTTTAACGATAAATAGACAAGATTATGGAGTGGTTTGTTTCTCTGTTATTCACTGCAATAGTAGCCTTTCTGGTCACTATCGCGGTCAAACTGTCCGCGTTGATTAAATCATTAACAGCCATCAACATAAAGATAGACAGCCTGTCACGTGTCAACCACGAACTGAAAGCCGTCCTCGACAAGAGCATACGCCAGATGCGCACCACAGAGACTGATGTAAAAGAGGCCGCCGAAGAGAGCAAAGTGACCTTCACACCCGCGCCCGCATACACCAAACCCTCCCCTGCCCCGCAGATGCCGCCGGTATATCACGCCCGACCCAGTCACACGCCGGCTGCTCCCCGAAAGAGAGGCACCGTCAACTACGAGCGCTTCATAGGCGAGAACCTGCTGGGTAAGATAGGCATACTCATACTGGTGACGGGCGTGGGTCTGTTCGTTAAATACTACGCCCTTGAGCGCGAATGGTTCGGCGAGGTTGCCCGCACCGTGACGGGATTCGTTTCGGGCACGGTACTGCTGGGGCTGTCGTTCCTTTTGCGCAAGCGTTACAGGGCCTTCGGGTCGTTGCTGGCAGGCGGAGGCTTTGCCATCTTCTATGTCACCGTGGCCGTGGCGTTCCACTACTACGGTCTGTTCTCGCAAAGGGCGGCTTTCATATCGCTCACCTTGTTTACCGCCGTAATGGCGCTGTCGGCACACCTGCAAGGACGACGCGAACTGGCGGTGACAGCCCTCGCAGGCGGACTCATATCGCCATTCATCGTAAGCACAGGCGACGACAACTATGCGGGGCTGTTCTTCTACCTTGCGATACTCGATGCCGGCATGCTGGCACTGGTGTTACGTCGCCGGTGGGGCGAGCTGGCCATGATATGCTTTGCCGGCACATGGCTCACCATGCTCATATACACGCTTGGACACGACAGCATGGAGTGTGCCGACCATGCCTCGCTGCCGTTGCACCTTGCCCTGTTTGCGCTCGGATTCTTTCTCTTGTTCTCGCTCTCGGCCTTTGCCGCCCTCCGCTCTAACGAACGGTCTGTCATATCCAGACTGCTGACCGTAACATTCGTATGCAACAACTTCATATTCGCGGCTTTCGGTCTTTTCTTCCTGAATGCGACAGCCGCCAACTACGACATCAGCGACAACATACAGGGGCTGTGCACCCTTATCATAGCCCTGGTTAACGCCGCCCTCCACTTTGCGATACCGCACTACTGCCGTGAGGGCAACATCCGCAACATCAGACAGCTGTCGGCAGCCATGGCCATATTGTTCATCACACTCACCATACCCGCCGGCATGTCAGGACACCTGACCACCTCTTTCTGGGCTGTCGAGGCGGCGGTGCTGGCATGGCTATACAAGAAATCAGGCCGGCGATTGTATGGAATATTCGCAACAGCGCTCATACCCGTGGCCCTCATATCGTATGTCTGCGACCTTGTCACCTCAGGCTCTCCATACCTCTGCCGCTACGACCATACACCTTTTGTCACTCCGCTCTTCACCACGGGTGCGATAGTTACGGCGTGCACCCTTCTGTTTGGCCGCTTCATGCGTCAGGGTGCCCGTTTCGGCAACATCATACCTGCGGCGGCCACCGTGCTGGCGCTGGCAGTGGCATGTCTGGCTCCGGTGTGGGAGCTGTGCACGACACTCAGCCTGCCCATCGTGCGGCAGATGCTGTCGTCGGTAGCCATATCGACGGTTTTGACGATGTTTCTATGGCATTACCGTCATAAGATCGACGCCTCTCTCCGGCTGGCGGCGCCGGCAACGGCCATCATCGTCCTGTGTGTGGTGTCGCAAGTGCGGCACTATCCGCCCATACCATACCTTGCAGGCAACCTGTTGCAGTGGCTGGCGGTGGCGGCAGCGGCGGCGCTTCTATATCTGACTATACGTATGGCAAAACAACCGACAAGGTTTTTCACCGTGACGGCATCGGCAATGTTCATAACGCTCATGGTCATGGCATCACGCATATCGGTAAGCCAGCTTCTGATTGACGACGAGGCAAGTGCGGCGCTCTCGGTATCGTTGGTGGTGTCGGGCGCGCTACTCATGTGGAAAGGCATGAAAGGAGGCTCCAAAACACTACGCATGGTGAGCCTCGCGGTATTCGCCGTGGTTTTGGGCAAGCTGGCGGTACACGACATCTGGCTTATGAACACCGCAGGCAAGGTGGTGGTGTTCGTGCTGTCGGGGGCGGTGCTGCTATCGCTGTCGTTCTTGTACCAGAAACTCAAATCGGCGCTATTCGACAAGTAAGACAATGCCGCCAAACGACAACGGTTAGCAACATGCGGTTTGCAAGTGCATTGCCATAAAGATTTGAACAGAAAAGAAAATTAACTATATTTGCGGTCGCTTTATGTGCATTTTAATCTGATAAATATGAATATAGTAAAAGAAGATCTCGGAGGCCAAAGGCTGCTTATCAAGGTGAACGTTGCAGAGGCCGACTATAAAGAGGCGGTCGAAAAGGCCCTCAAGGCATACAAGAAAAAGGCCAACATACCCGGTTTCCGTCCGGGAATGGCTCCCGCGAGCGTTATCAACAAGATGTACCGCCGCAGCACCGTTGCCGACGAGTCTTACCGCAAGGCGTCGTCAGAGCTTATCAAATATCTTGAAGACAACAAGATAGAGATAGTTGGCGAGCCTATGCCTGCTGAAAATCACCCCGAGCTTCATTTCGACACCGCTGTCGATTTCGAGTTTTGGTTTGAGGTGGGCGTAAAGCCCGAGGTTACCGTCGACCTTGCCAAGGTCAAGGTTACCAAATACGATGTCGAGATTGACGACGACATGCGCGCCTCTTACAAAGAGAACTACCTGCGCCGCTATGGCAAGTTAGTCGATGTCGACACGGCCGAGAAAGACGATGCCGTCAGCGCCACCCTCACCGGCGGCGACATCACCGTCGACGACGCCTACATAGGGCTCACCGCCATGGAGGAAGACAAACGCAAGCCCTTCATAGGCAAGAAGGTGGGTGACAAAGTAACGGTCAACATAGAGGAGCTTTACCCGCAGAAGTCGCAACGTGCGGCCATGCTGTCGGTCAAAGAGGCCGAGTTGGAGGGCATAGCTCCCGAGTTTGAGGCCACCATATCGCGCATACGCCGTTTTGCCGCTCCCGAGCTTAACGACGAGTTTTTCAAAGAGGCCTTCCCCGACGGCAAAATCACCGACGAGGCCGGCCTTAACGCCTTCGTCGACGAGCAGATAAAGGGCGAGCTCACCCGCGAGAGCGACCACAAGCTGGCTGTCGACACGCGTGAGGCTGTCGTCAAAGCCGCCGCCCTCACCCTGCCCGACGAGTTCCTCAAAAGGTGGCTCGTGGCCATAAACGAGGGTAAGTTTACCATGGAAGACATTGAGCGTGAGTTTGACACCTTCAAAGAGATGATGACGTGGGATATCCTTCAGCGCCACTACCTCAAAGAGGGCGGCATCACTGTCGACAACGACGACGTCAAGGCCGAGGCGCGCAACCTTGCAGCCATGCAGTTTGCCTATTACGGAATGCCCACACCCGAGGAGTCGATGCTCGACAATTACGTGGGCCACATCATGGGCAACAAAGAGGAGGTGCGCAAGCTCTATGAGCGCGTAACCGAGTCTAAAGTCGTCGCATACCTCGACACCAAGATTAAGATCACAACCAAGAAAATTTCGACCAAAGACTTCATGGCGTTGCTTCAGGCGTAAGCCGCACATAGCCGTCATGCTCAAAAAGCCAAGATGCCCTTTGTCTGCATCTTGGCTTTTTGCTTGCATAAGGCCTTGCCGGCACATGCCATACACCTTTTCGCAAAACAAGGCTTTTTATATAACATTTGCAATCTGCAAGAGCGATTGACAAAAAAATATCTATCTTTGCACATATCGATTATTTAAGAATGTAACCATGAACCCATCCGTCTCTTTGCCCTCCGACCGTCTCAGCGTGGTCGATGCCCTCAGGGGATTCGCCCTGCTGGCAATAGTACTTCTGCACAATCTGGAGCACTACAACATCTATTTCGCTCCCGAGGGGCTCCCCGAATGGCTTCAGCAGCTCGACGGCACCGTATGGCGCACCACATTCTTCCTGCTGGCTGGCAAGGCTTACGCCACTTTCTCGCTGCTTTTCGGCTTCAGCTTCTATGTGCAGATGCGCAACGCCCGTGGTCGCGGTGTTGATTTTCGTGCGCGGTTTGCATGGCGCATGCTTCTGCTGGCGGGCTTCTCGCAGCTTCACGCCCTCTTCTATAACGGTGACATATTGCTGCTATATGCGGTCATGGGACTGGTGTTGATACCGGCGTCGGGATGGAAAAACCGCACCGTCTTCATTGTGGCCACCGTGCTGATGTTGCAGCCGTTGGAGTGGGGCAAGGTCATATATGCCATGCTCAACCCCGATTACCGCGACCCTGTCACCGCCTTCGGACGGTATGCCGAGCAGGCCTATATGGTGGGCACTCAGGGCAACTTCATTCAAACCCTGCGCGACAATATATGGAACGGACAGCTGTTCAACAGCCTGTGGCAGATAGGCGCCGGACGACTGTTCCAGACCCCTGCCCTCTTCCTTTACGGCATGTTGCTCGGTCGCCTCGACCTTTTCAAACGCTCTGAGCGGTCCGTCAAGGTATGGCGCAAATTGCTCGTTGCCGGCGTTGTGATGTTCATACCCCTCTATCTGTTGCAGACCTACGTACCCGCACATATCGCAAACCCCGTCGTTGCGGCCCATTACGGTGTGGCGGTGCCTATGCTGGTCAACTTCGCCTTCATGACGGTGCTGGTCTCTTTCTTCGTGCTGTGCTGGTTCCACAAGGGCGACGGCTACAAGTTCCAGCGCGCCGTGATACCTTACGGACGCATGAGCCTGACCAATTATATCACACAGTCGGTCATGGGGGTGTGCCTATACTACAACTTCGGGCTGGGACTCTATCGGTCGACGGGTGCCACGCAGACGCTGCTCATAGGGCTGGGCATCTTCGCCGTGCAGCTGATTTTCAGCCGTCTGTGGCTCGCCCGCCATAAACAGGGTCCGCTCGAATACCTATGGAAGCGGGGCACGTGGATAGGCTCGAAACAGTGATGGCGTCACGGTGCGGACAAATCAATTTTTTTTACTAAGTTTGTAAACAAAAATCAGATGAAAAAAGAGTATATTCCTTTTGTTGAAGACCTTATAGAGCTGGCCGTAAGGGAAGACATAGGCGACGGCGACCACACATCGCTCTCGACCATACCTGCCGGCGAGAGAGGACGCATGAAACTGCTTATAAAGCAAGAGGGTGTGCTTGCCGGCGTAGAGGTTGCCCGCATGGTGTTTGAGCGTCTTGTTGACGGTCTTGCATTCGAGCAGTTACTCGGCGACGGCGACAGGGTCAAACCCGGCGACGTGGCCTTTTACGTCAGCGGCAACATGATATCGCTGTTGCAGTCAGAACGCATAGTGCTCAACATAATGCAACGTATGAGCGGCACGGCCACCGGCACAGCCATATATGCCGACCGCATCAAGGGCTTCAAGGCCAAGGTGATAGACACGCGCAAGACCACTCCCGGCATGCGTGTGCTCGACAAGATGGCCGTTGCCATAGGGGGCGGAGGCAACCACCGCATAGGGCTGTTTGACATGATACTTATAAAAGACAACCACATAGACTTCGCCGGAGGTGTCGCCGAGGCCCTCACGCGCGCCAAAGACTACCTTGCCCGCACCGGCCGCAAGCTGCCCATAGAGATAGAGACACGGTCGCTTGCCGATATAGAGACGGTGCTTGCCACCGGAGGCGCCGACCGCATAATGCTCGACAACTTCGACGTGGCCACCACCGCCGAGGCGGTAAAACTGATAGACGGACGCGCCGAGGTTGAGTCATCGGGAGGCATAACGCTCGACACCATAGCCGATTACGCGGCTACAGGCGTCGACTTCATATCTGTGGGGGCGCTTACCCATCAGATAAAAAGCCTCGACATGAGCCTTAAGTTCGTAGAGATGGCGTAACTGCGGATATAGACCTGATAGCCGGGCGGAGTGTAACGAATTGTCGAAAAAGCGCATCCCCCGAACGTGCGGGGCACAACGGTTGCATACAACATAATGCGCTGATATTCAATTAAATGTCCCGCTATACTTAAAGTACCGTATCAGATAACACAAAGTAATATGGTCTGTACCAATGCGTTATGTACACAAAAACAGACACCATAAAAACCTATTTACACTGACAATCAACACATTAGGCCATCCATATAAAGTATAACTTTAAGTAACAGCACCTAATATGCTGTTTATGTTGACATTAGCCGCGATAAAACAATCGCAAGAACGTTATAGCGTTCGATACGATTGTTTTTAAAATGAGATTTTTTGATATCGGTCGAAAAAATAAAATTACTATAACATGAAAAAACTTGCCATTACCATTATCGCCTCATTGGCAGCGCTTTGCGTCAACGCTCAGCGTAGCAATCTGCTCTCGGGCGTCACCTCCATGGGCGACGGCAACCATTATGCCGTGGTCGAGGGAAGCACGGTCAAGCTCTATGACTACGCCACATCGTCTATGCGCGAGGTGGTCTTCGACGCCTCCGAGCATACGCCCAAGATAGACTTCAAGCGCTATTTCTTCAGTCCCGACGAGAGCAAGATTATGTTTGTCACCGACATAAAACCCATATACCGTCACTCTTACACGGCCGAATATTACGTATTCAACCGTGCCGACGGCTCGCTGAGGCCCCTATCGAATGGCGGACCACAGCAGGTGGCCACCTTCTCGCCCGACGGCACCAAAGCGGCATTCGTGCGCGACAACAACCTGTTTTGGGTCGACCTTGCCGCCGACGGATTCACAGAGCACCAGATAACCGCCGACGGCCGCTTCAATTACATACTCAACGGCATACCCGACTGGGTGTATGAAGAGGAGTACTCTTTTGCCCGCGCATACGAGTGGTCGCCCGCCTCAGACTACATAGCCTACTACCGCACCGACGAAGAGCGCGTCAAGGAGTATAACATGAACATGTTCCGTGGCGATCTTTACCCCACCGTATATAAGTTCAAATATCCCAAGGCGGGAGAGAGCAACTCGGTGGTCACCATACACACATACGACATGACCACCGGCAAGAGCGTAGAGATGCAGACAGGCGATGCCGACGACCGTTACATACCGCGCATAATGTGGGCCGGCAGAGAGCTTGCCGTGGCCAACCTCAACCGTCTGCAAAACAGCCTCGACCTCTTTTTGTGCGACCCCGCAACGGGACAAAGCCGCGTCATATACCACGAAGAGGACGACCGTTACATCGACCGCGTGGGAGACAAGACATTCACCTTCATAGGCGACGGCGACCGCTTCCTTGTTCAGAACGAGTCGAGCGGCTACAAGCACATCTACCTCTACTCCACCGACAAAGGACTGATATGCCCCGTGACATCGGGCGATTATGAGGTGACCGACCTCTTGGGCGTCGACGAGAAAAAAGGCGTGGTCTATTACATGTCTACCGAGGCCTCACCCCTCAAACGCGACCTTTACACCGTCAAGCTCAACGGCAAGGGCAAGAAGCGCCTCACCGGCGGCGACGGCACATACAGAGTGGTACCCTCAAAGGGATTCAACTATTTCATAACCTATTTCAGCTCGGCCACCACTCCCACCGAGGTGACTCTCCGCAAGGGCGACGGCAAACCCGTGCGCGACCTCTTCCGCAACGATGTGCTAAAGGGGTTGGCAGACAACGGCACCATACCCGTTAAGAATTTCTTTACGTTCGACAACATGTCGGGTCAGACGCTTAACGGCTATATGCTTTATCCCGCCGACTTCGACTCGACCAAGGTCTACCCTCTCTTCATGACCCAATACAGCGGTCCCGGCTCTCAGCAGGTGGCAGACAATTGGTCGACAGGCTGGGAGTACGAGCTTTTGTCTCACGGTTACATAGTCGCATGCGTAGACGGACGCGGCACCGGATTCAGGGGTGAGGAGTTCCGCAAGTGCACCTATGGCGACCTCGGCCGTTACGAGGTGGAAGATCAGATAGCGGCAGCCCGTTACCTCGGGTCGCTGCCCTACATAGACTCTTCGCGCATAGGCATATACGGCTGGAGCTTCGGAGGCTTCATGGCCCTCAACTGCATACTCAAAGGCAACGACGTATTCAAGATGGCCATAGCCGTAGCCCCCGTAACCAACTGGCGCTATTACGACACCATATACACCGAGCTTTACAACGGTCTGCCGGGCGACAACCCCTCGGGCTATGACGACAATTCGCCCATCAACTTTGCCGACCGCCTTAAGGGCAAGCTGCTGCTGGCGCACGGCACAGGCGACGACAACGTGCACATACAGAACAGCTTCCAGATGATAGAGGCACTCTCTGCGGCCAAAAAACCTTTCGACATGGCCATCTATCCCGACCAGAACCACGGCATGGGTCACGACAGGGATCACCTGATGGACAAGTGTGTCAAGTATGTGATTGACAATCTCTAATCCTATAATGCAACACAGCCGCCCTCCGAAAGTGCTGACACAGGCTTTCGGAGGGCGGACTTTGTTTACCCGTCACCCAACTGCCGCACCCTCTCGGCGACACCGGTTGCGTCATTCGAATCTCATCATGTCGGTCGGATGAAATAGTCGTTCGGCCATATATCCGACTCCACGGTTCCTTGATGAATGGGGTACGTCGCTGTTGCGGTGGCGCCCCCCGGGGGGCGGAAAAATATTCGGGTTCATTTCAGGGAAAGAGGTTGATTGTTAGGTGGTTGGTTGGAGGAGTGAGGCTGTTTTGTATGGAGCTGCAGACTGATATTTGAAGTACCCATGCCCGGGAACGATTTCGGAGAAAAGAGTCTCAACCGGAAGATGTTCTCATTGACATTCGGTTTTAAGCTTGTATGGGTTGATTATCTCGATGTGGCAATTTTTAGTCTCAAATCTGTATTTTGCTGCCTGAAGATAGGGCAATATTTCATTTTTTCGTAACTTTGTCAAGCACGGCATACAAGGGTTCTTCTTTATGAATGTTTTTAAGCAGTGTGCTGTAACTTAATATTTTAAGTGTTTGTTTAAGGGCTCGGAATAAGGTTGAATCACATCAAAGTGCATAGTCATCATTAATCATTTCACAATGAAAAGAATAATCACATCCATTATGGGCGCCGTACTCCCATTCGCAGTCGCCGCTCAGGAGGCAGACATCAACGCCATAACCGTTCGCCTTGATTCGCTTTACAATACTGTGCTCGCTGCTCCCGGAGCCGAGGTGTGCAGGGTCAGATATACCGGGTCCGACGGCACCAAAGCCCCCGGAGGGTTCTTGTGGCATCGCGGTCTGGGCAAGGGCTGGACGCAGGGCCTGCGCATCTCGCTCCCCGATGTGTCTCCGGCCAAGGCTGCCGAATTCGACACCTTCTTCCGAGAGATAGGCCGTGACAACTTCGTGATACGTTACAATGACCACTGTTCGGCCACTCTCGTCGAGCCGCTGAACACAATATATATCTATGACTATGACGGGGCCGGCTCGCGTCTGAGTTTCATGAAGGCCTCCACCACGGGTGAAATATGTGTGCCTAAGGTATGGACATGTTGCGACTCACTCGATGCCACCCTGCACGACCCGCTCGCATTCGCTTCCCGACGCGAGCTGGCACTGCTGGGCCTTTCGAGGCTGTGGTCGGGTGTGAGCCGTAATTTCGCGTTCATGGAGCGCGTGAACCTTAACTGGGACAGCCTCTATGTGGCAAACATGGGGCCTGTGGCCGACGCCGCCGATAGCGGAGATGACGAGCGTGTGGGCGAACTTATGCAGCTCATGGCGGCCAAGCTCGGCGACGGCCATACATTCGTCTATGGTTACGACCGACACAAATGTCACACCCCGTTGTCGACCGTAATTCTCGACGGACGGGTATATGTCGACGAGGTTATGTCACAGGCGCTTGAAGAGCAGGGAATAAGGCGCGGCATGGAGCTTGTAAGCGTCAACGGCATACCTGTATTGGAATACGGACATACGCGCGTCATGCCATATATATCCTCCTCGACTCCCCAGTGGAGCGAACACACCACCTTCAACGGCTATAATCTTCTTGCCGCGAAGAAAGGGGAGACTCTGCGTATGACGTTCGGAAACGGCAAGAGAGACCTTTATATAGAGTACACCCCCGACGGTAACTTCCGGCCTAATTCACCGCGTGCCGTTGAATTCTCACTTCTGAAGGACAGAGTGGGATTTCTGCGCATAAACAACTTCATGGATGCTGATTTCCGCGAACAGTTTGACAATATCTATCCCGACATACTCAAGACACGTGCACTTATAGTCGACCTTCGGGGAAACAAGGGCGGCAATTCAGGCAACGGCGACCATATCTTGCGTCATCTTGCCTCCGACACAATAAAGACCGGGCAATGGACCTCGCCGGCCTATATTCCCGCCTTTGCGTCGTGGGGCATGGATCAGCCCGTGCACCATCAGGAGGGAGACACCTTGCTGCCGTATGCCGACCGCCCTCTCTATGACCATCCCACAGTACTCCTTGTCGATGGGGGGACCTTTTCTGCCGCCGAAGATTTCACGGCCGCATTCCGTGGCATGGGGCGGGGTAAGATTATAGGAACTTACACGGCCGGTTCCACCGGCAACGGGGTGCGCATTGTTCTTGTCCCCGGGGTGGCTTACGCCAATATATGCTCGAAGCATGACGTGGCGCCCGACGGCACCGAGTTTGTCGGCATAGGAATCAGGCCCGATATCGAAATCAGGGAGAATTATGACAGCTTTTTCGGCACTGCCGATTCGCCCGTGGTCGAGTCCGCCCTGCGCCTGCTCGGAAAGGGTGAAATGAAACGGCACACAAAACCATTAAAACAGACAGCGAAGTGAAACTTTTTGCGTGAAGTTGTTAGATTCTAAGAGAATTACTATTTTTGCCTGAGATAAATTTCAGGCAAAAATCTGCGTTTTGCTGTCGAAAAAAGGGCAATATTTCATATTTTATTGTAACTTTGTCAGGTACAGCGCACATAGATTCTTATTTATGAATGGGTTAAGCGCTCCAATTATAGGAACAACCTTGATTGCATGCTGTATTTTAACATTTTAACCACTTATTCAAGAACTTAAAACAAGTTTAAATCATTTCATTTTATACGACACGATGAAAAAACTATTGTTTTTGACGCTGTTTTTCTCGGCGGTAGCATTTTCCGCAAACGCACAATCGGGTTTCGGGTGGGGCCCAAGAATAGGATTCAACGCATCCAAGATAACGCGTTCGAGGGCTAACTCAAAGTTGGGCCTCAACGGCGGTCTTTTTGCCGGCTACAACTTCACCCGTTCGTTCGGCATAGAGGTGGCTGCTCTCTATTCGCAGCAGGGAGCCGAGCGCGAGGGGCTCAAACTAAAGGCAAACTACATGAACTTTCCCGTGGTGGTCAAGATACCCATATTTTTGGGTCTGCATGCCTTTGGAGGTCCTCAGTTTTCGGCACGCCTGACAGGCAAGGCCAATGTCACCGGCACCAAGATCAAGATAAAAAACATGTTCAAGACATGGGACACCGGCGTAATGGTGGGTCTTGGCTATCAGTTCAAGTTCGGCCTCAACATAGGCACCAATTACACATTCGGCCTGACTAACATAGTAAACAAAGACTACAGTTACAAAGACCTTGTCGGCATTGTCAAGCCTGAGACCCTTAACGAGCTTTTGGCTGATTTCAAGGGTAAGAACGGCACCTGGCAGCTGACGGTAGGCTGGAGATTTTAATCATCACACAAGCGGGTATGATCGATTTTTTACTCAGCGAATATCAGTTCTACTCTAAAGAGGAGGAACAGAGCCTCAACGCCGGCATTAACGACATAAAGGTGGTGCGCGAGCATATCGGATTGCTGGAAAAACGCCAAAGACGCTTTAAAAGAAGCTATGCCGTAAGCACTGCCATAATAAAGATAGTGCCGATAGCGGTGTTGGCCGTGTGCCTGGCGCTTCCGACATACTCAAAGGCGGCTCTTATAGCCGGTTTTGTGGTAGTGGTGGTGTCAGAGAGCCTGAAGAGCATATTCTGTCCGTTGCGTTATTTCGACTCGATAGCCCGCAATATTTTAATACTCAAAAGCATAGAGAAGTCTGACAACCTGTCTGCCAAACCTTGTAACAACAAATAAACTTATTGATATGAACATTCCTACACTGTTTTGGATGGTGCCGGCCGCGTCTATTCTGGCGTTGTGTTTCGCACGTTACTTTTTCACTAAAATGATGAGGGTGAGCGAGGGAACCCCACGCATGGCCGAGATTGCAGGTCATGTGCGCGTGGGTGCCATGAGCTATCTTCGTCAGCAATACAAGGTTGTCGGCTGGTTCTTCCTGGCGCTATGCATCCTGTTTATCTGTCTGGCATTTTTCAACCTGCAAAACAGCTGGGTGCCCGCGGCGTTCCTCACAGGAGGATTTTTCTCGGGCCTGGCCGGCTACATAGGCATGCGCACGGCCACATACGCCTCTGCGCGCACGGCACATGCCGCGTCAGAGTCGCTGAACGCAGGTCTGAGGGTGGCGTTCCGTAGCGGCGCCGTCATGGGTCTGGTGGTTGTCGGGCTGGGACTGCTCGACATATCAATATGGTTCATAGCCCTGAACTATTTCATTGACGGCATAAGCGAGACCGAGAAGATGGTGACCATAACCACCACCATGCTCACCTTCGGCATGGGTGCCTCGACACAGGCTCTCTTTGCTCGTGTGGGCGGCGGCATATACACCAAAGCGGCCGACGTGGGCGCCGACCTTGTGGGCAAGGTAGAGGCCGGCATACCCGAAGACGACCCCCGCAACCCCGCAACAATCGCCGACAACGTGGGCGACAACGTGGGTGACGTGGCCGGAATGGGCGCCGACCTATATGAGAGCTATTGCGGCTCGATATTGGCAACGGCGGCACTCGGGGCTTCGGCATTCATACTCAACCCCGACATGCAGATGAAGGCTATACTGGCGCCCATGATAATAGCGTCAATAGGTATTGCGCTCTCTATAATAGGCATATTCTTAGTGCGCACCAAAGAGGGTGCCACCATGCGCATGTTGCTCGGCTCGCTCGGCGTGGGTGTCAACTCAAGCTCGGTGCTTATTGCCGCAGCCACTTTCGGCATCATGTATCTTCTGGGCATAGCCAACTGGGTGGGCGTGTCATTCTCTGTAGTAATAGGCCTTATAGTGGGTATTGTGATAGGTCAGTCGACGGAGCGTTACACCTCGCACTCATACAAACCCACGCAGGACATTGCAGAGAGCGCTGAGACAGGTCCCGCAACGGTAATAATAAAAGGTATAGGCACGGGAATGCTCTCAACTGCCATACCGGTGATTGCCGTGGTGGCCGGCATAACGCTATCGTTCCTTTGCGCATCAGGCTTTGAGCCGTCTAACATAGGCATGGGCCTTTACGGTATCGGCATCGCAGCCGTGGGCATGCTCTCGACATTGGGCATAACTCTGGCAACCGACGCTTACGGACCCATTGCCGACAATGCAGGCGGTAACGCACAGATGGCAGGTCTCGACCCCGTGGTACGCGAACGCACCGACGCCCTCGACGCACTTGGCAACACAACAGCCGCAACTGGCAAGGGTTTTGCCATAGGCTCGGCGGCGCTGACGGCACTGGCTCTTCTGGCTTCTTACATTGAAGAGATAAAGATAGGCATGATAAGGCTGCTGGAGTCGGGAAAGCAGATAAACACTCTCACGGTAGTGCCCGAAGGCGGTCTCACAAAGCAGGCGGTGCACGATGCCGGCATTCAGGATTTCATGAGCTGGTTTGACGTCACACTAATGAACTACAAGGTGCTGGTGGGCATGTTCATTGGCGCCATGATGGCATTTGTGTTCTGCGGCCTGACCATGAACGCCGTGGGTCGTGCCGCCGGCAAGATGGTCGACGAGGTGAGACGCCAGTTCCGCGAGATAAAGGGCATACTCACAGGCGAGGCTACTCCCGACTATGCCCGTTGCGTCGAGATTTCGACCAAGGGTGCGCAGCACGAGATGATTCTGCCCTCTGCAATGGCGATAGTGATACCCATACTGACGGGTGTGGTGTTCGGCGTGGCCGGTGTGATGGGCCTCCTTGTGGGCGGTCTGTCGGCAGGGTTTGTGCTGGCCGTATTCATGGCCAACTCGGGTGGCGCCTGGGACAACGCCAAGAAGTATATTGAAGAGGGTTCGCACGGCGGCAAGGGCAGCGAGGCTCACAAGGCTGCCGTGGTGGGCGACACCGTGGGCGACCCATTCAAAGACACATCAGGACCTTCGCTCAACATACTTATAAAGCTTATGAGCATGGTGGCCATTGTGGTGGCCGGCCTGACGGTGGCCTTCTCGCTGTTATAGAATGAACATAAAGGAGCAGATCAATTCGCATATTCTGACATTTCTGCGTAATGTCAAGGCCGGAGGGGTGTTTCGTGTAGACCAGTTTAGGGCATCGCACGACTATAACCGCTCGGAGATATCGCGTATTTTCGCCACATTGGCAGATGAGGGCACGATAGTAAAGCTGACCAAGGGCATCTATCTCAAACCATCTGCCGAGCAGAAACGGCGAATAGACAATCTGCGTCCTGAGGAGCTTATCGGCGACTTTCTGTTTGACAAAGATGGAGCCAACATAGGCTACATCACCGGAAATGCCTATCTGGCATCGCTCGGGCTGCTCGACAAGGCCGGCGACGTGGTGACCGTAGCCACACCGCACAGGCATTCAATGACAGTGCGCCGAGGCGTGACATTCACCTTTATGGTGCAGAGGCTGCCCATAAACATCTACACCTTCGAGTTATTGCAGATGCTCGATGCGCTGCGCAACATCAACAGAACGAAGGAGATGGTGGAGCCTGCGGCACTCTATGAACGCATAAAGGACAATGTGCGTGCCATGTCGCCATCGCGGATAGACCGTATGGTAGACCTTGCAATGAGGTACAACCACATGACAAAGGCGCTGGCAGGCTCGATGATAGAGAGCATACACGGCACCGCCTATGCCGGCAGACTGCTCATGTCGCTCAATTGCACCACCTCGTCGGAGGTGCACATACCGCCCGAAAAACTGCCCAACGCCCAGGTGTGGCGGTTAGTGTGCAGGTAAGGGTCCGCCGGACGGCTGAGTGTCGGGGGCCGTTGGAGGCAGGGGCTGCATGGGAGAGCAAGGGTTCAGGGGGCGGGCGCTTAAGAACTTGACGCAGTGAGGTTTAAAATAAAAAAGGATTGCTTAGGCGATCCTTTTTTGTTTTATCCTATTTTCGAAACATGCGGGGCGGAGACAAAAAGAAGAGACGCAACCGGTAATACCGGCTGCGTCTCTTGTCGGGGTGAGAAGACTCGAACTTCCGACCTCTACGTCCCGAACGTAGCGCGCTAACCAACTGTGCTACACCCCGCTCTATGCGGTTGCAAATGTACTATTTTTTTTATTACCCGCAAAATTTATTTTGGATTTTCATTTATTTGGCGGATGTGGTGGTTTGGTGCTGCTGTGTTCGTCTTTCGCTCACGCAAGCCCTCGGGTAAGAATCAAAGAAATCAAAGAACCAAAGTATTAATATTTAGCGGACACAACGCACGCTAAAACCGTACTGCCTAGCGTCGTAGTACACGCTCAAACCACCGCTAGTGAAGTACAGGTGGTAAGCGTAGTTAGAACTGCTCGCAACTGACGACCAATAGTCGCCCTCGCCACCCGGAAGGTTCAACGAACCGGACGTGGTGTTACGGTAACCGACAGCGGGAAACTCCACGGAATTAGAGGGGTGTTATTGATTTAAGGCAGGGTTTGAGGGGTAGGTGTTTTTTGTTTCGGGAAGCTTTGGCCCGCATAGCTTTACACCCGGCAGGGCGGTTTGATAGTAACGGAACCTCACTCTTTTATTCAACCGAGATGCTTTTGCCGGGGCTTTTTGCACAGGTAGTTTTTGCGCCCGTGTGACTTTGCACCGCATGGCTTTTGTACCGCATAGCTTTCCGTTCCGGCAGGCTTTTGCGCAGGCAGGGCGGCGAGGCACGAGACGCAACGGGCCGACCCTACCCCCGCGGAGGCCCGTAACCCTGTCACGTAATTGTAGGCAGTGACTAAGGGTAGGTAGTGAAGCGCGCCACTTCCCCGCTTGTCTCCGCAGGCTCGGCCCGTGGCTCCTTCAGGCTAAAGGCACGTACCGGCCAACCCAAAGTGCCGCACGTCTTTGTCACTCACCACGCTAGACCATCATCACGCCCTCGACATCCACGCCGATGAGGCCGACCTGCGGTCGGCCTACCGCGGTCTGAGGAACGAAAACCGCACACTATTCCTTATGGCTTTGTGCCGGCAGGCTTTCCGCCCCGGCATGGCGGCGAGGCACGAGCCGCAACGGGCCGACCCTCCCCCCGTGGAGGCCCGTAATCCCGTCACGCAATTGCAGGCAGTGACTAAGTCACGGCGGTTATGTGCGTTACTTTCACAACTTGCCTCCGCAGGCTCGGCCCGTGGCTCCTTCACGCTAAAGGGTGTTAGGTGCGCAGCCAAAACAGCTGCCCCACCAGTACAGGCACAAAGCCAAACTACAAGCTGCAAAGTATTGTCAAAAGCTACAAAGCTTTGCCCAGCCAACCGCCTCGCCTGTTTCATGCCTCACGGACGAATTTCATCACACCCCATACACTCACCCCGTGCGGCCGGCGCCAGCGCCGGCCCATCCCGCTCCGGCAGGCTACCGCCCCGGCAGGGCGGCGAGGTACGAGCCGCAACGGGCCGACCCTCCCCCCGCGGAGGCCCGTAACATCGCCACGCGATTGTAGGCAGTGACTAAGGGTAAGTAGTGATGCGCGTCACTTTCACGCTTGTCTCCGCAGGCTCGGCCCGTGGCTCCTTCACGCTAAAGGCAAGTTAGGTGCGCAACCCAGTCAGCTGCCCCGCCAGCACGGGCACAAAGCCAAACCACAAGCTACAAAGCCTTGCTAAAAACTACAGCCAAAGCGCCCCGCCTGTTTTACGCCTCACGTCTGAATTTCACCATACCCTCGGCACTCTCCCTGTGAGGCCGGCGCCAGCGCCGGCCCATCACTTACGCAAATCCTCGGGGAAGAATCAAAGAAATCAAAGAACCAAAGTATTAATATTTAGCGGACACAACGCACGCTAAAACCGGTCCGCTTACTGTAGCCACCGAACACGTTCAAATCACTGCTGCCAAAGTACAGGCTGTACGCGCCGTAAGAACTGCCCGCAACTGACGACCAATAGTAGCCGTTCGTACCCGCGTAGTTCAACGTACCGGACGAATCTGTGCCGCGGTCACCGACAGCGGGAAACTCCACGGAATTAGAGGATTATTATTGTCTTGGGCTGTATGCTTCGGTGTTGCATAATTTAGTGTTGTATGGCTTTGTCCGGAGGGCAGACTCAACAAGCCGCTGTCGGCACAGCATTTTATCTGCTTATTACGACCGTATTGGCGGTGTGCCGCAGTGGTTTTTCGGGTATTTCGTGTCGCATGGCTCAGCCATATGGGACTCTGTTTGCCACAGACCGAGAGGGTGCCATGAGTATTGTTTTCGTTGTCGTCGTTATCAAGCAATAAATGGCAAAACAACAACTATTTTTGACTATCTTTGCAAAGATAATAACCATATCAAACAATTCATCATGAAAACCCAAAGTGTAGTCAAAACTGTCTCAGCTCTTGTTGTATTCACTGCATTTACCGCCTGCAACGGCAGCGGCATAGAGGGACGATGGGTAGAGCCGGTGCCCGGAATGGAGGGACAGGTGCAGGGCATAAGCCTTGAGGCGGGCGGCAAGGCGTCGTCTATAAACATGGCGACGCTTCAGTTCGAGACGTGGCAGAGGCAGGGCGACAGGCTCATACTGTCGGGCAAAAGCATAGGCAACGGCATGACCATACCTTTTACCGATACTCTTGTAATAGACAAGCTGTCAGACAGCGAGATGCTGCTCAAAAGCGGACAGATGACCATAAAATATCAAAAACAGTAACCCCGTACGGATTGCTGTCAGCATAATTTCACCAACCAAACACCCTACTACTGATGAAAACACGGATGACCGTCATGACAATCATCGCATGTCTGCTTATGGCGACCGGATGCAAGGATGGCAGAGAGATTCCCTATCACAAGTTACCAGCCAAGGCCCAAAATTTCATAGAGACATTTTTCCCTGACGAGAGCGACATATATGCCGAACGCGAACGTAATGACGGACACAAAGAGTTTGAAGTGAGGCTCAGCGGAGGCATAGAGATAGAGTTTGACCATAACGGCGAATGGAAAAGCGTGGATTGCAGCTTCTCGACAGTGCCTGAGGGCATAGTACCGCAAAAGATTGCCGACGACATTGCCGTGCGTTATCCCGGGGTCGGCATCTACAAGGCGGAACGCAAGCCCGGCGGCTACCAGATATCGACAGGTAACGGACTTGAGCTGTTTTATTCGGCAGACGGCACTTTCGTGAGGGCAGAGCGCGATTAATATGCTTCAAAGGTCGTCTGCCGACGGCAAAGCAGAGCCTCAGTGTAATGTGTCGTCTTTTGTATTTTGTTCTTTTACCGAAAGATACTATCTTTGTAGGAAGAGGCGCGGCACATTATGGCCAGGACTTGTGTGCTCGCTATGCAATGACAGGTTTGACTACCGCAACGTCTGGATCAGCGGCAAGAATCTGCATCAAAATGATTGTTTTTAAAGATTAACTGATATTCACTATGCGTAAAATCATTACACTCACATGTGCGCTTTGCCTATGTATGGGCGGCGTCCATGCCGTCGTGCCCACCGAAGAGCCGGTATGGCAGGATGCGCGCACTACCACCCTGGGTACGTTGCGTCCACACTCTTACGTGATACCCTATGCCGACGAGGAATCTGCCCTCAAAGGCGACCCGTTCGCCTCTCCTTGGGTGCGTTCATTGAACGGGGTGTGGAAGTTCAGCCACATGAAAAACATCAATTACCGTCCGCGAGAGTTTTACATGCCCGAGGTGAACGTCGACGCATGGGATGACATCAACGTGCCCGGCAACTGGGAGCTTCAGGGCTTCGGCACACCCATTTATGTGAACGTAAGCTATGAGTGGGGCAAGCCAACACCTCCGCGTGTGCCGGTGGAAGAGAACGAGGTAGGCTCATATCGACGCGATTTCACCGTGCCCGCCGACTGGGAGGGGCGTCGCGTGGTTATATGTCTTGAAGGTGTCAAGGCATTTTACTACATCTGGGTGAACGGCAAGCTGCTCGGTTACAACCAAGACTCCAAGACCTCTGCCGAGTGGGACATTACAGACCATGTCAACTTCGGCGGTAACAACGTGGTGGCCCTTGAGGTGTATCGCTGGAGTAGCGGCTCTTACCTCGAATGTCAAGATTTCTGGCGCATAAGTGGCATTGAACGCGACATTTACATATACTCTACCCCAAAGCAATACATTGCCGACTATGAGGTGGAGTCTGACCTCGACCGCGACACTTACACCGACGGTCTTTTCTCTCTCAACGTGCAGATAGACGGTGCCATATACGACAAAGCTGTCAAAAAGGGACGGAAACCGACGCAGAGACGCATGAGCGTACGTTACGACCTCTCTGACGACAACGGCAGCGTGGCCGGAGACATCAAGCCCGTACCCATGGGCGGAGGCTCTCATGACATAGTGTTCAGCCCCGTGCGTATAGATGATGTGCGTGCGTGGTCGGCAGAGAAGCCCAGTCTTTACAACCTATGTATAACGCTCATAGACGAAGACAACAATCAGGTGGCCGAGCTGACGGCATCGCACGTGGGATTCAGAAGCGTAGAGCTTAAAGACGGCGTCATGTTAGTGAACGGTAAGGCCATAAAGATAAAGGGCGCCAACCGACACGAGCACTCTCCGCTGACCGGTCACTATGTGTCGGAAGAGCTGATGCTCAAAGATATAGAGATAATGAAGCAGAACAATATCAACGCGGTGCGCAACTGTCACTATCCGCAGCCCCGCCGTTGGTATGAGCTGTGCGACAAGTATGGCATTTATGTCATAGACGAGGCTAACATAGAGTCGCACGGCATGGGCTATGGCAAGGAGTCGTTAGCAAAAGACACCACATGGATGGCGGCCCATCTGAACCGCTGCGAACGCATGTATGAGCGCGCCAAGAACCATCCCTCGATAATAGTATGGTCGCTCGGCAACGAGGCGGGTGACGGCGTCAACTTCCAGGAGTGCTACAAGTGGGTCAAAGAGCGCGAAAACAACAGGCTGGTGCAGTATGAACGTGCCGAGCTAAACGATCACACCGACATATATTGCCCCATGTATTCGCATCACTCAAATGTCAGGAAATATCTGGAATCGTCGCCCAACCGCCCCATCATAATGTGCGAGTATGCTCACGCGATGGGCAACAGTGTAGGCGGGCTCAAAGACTATTGGGACATAATATATGCCAACCGTCAGGCTCAGGGCGGCCTTATCTGGGATTTCGTGGACCAGACATTCCGTGAAAAGGACGCTGCCGGTCGCACATACTACACCTATGGTGGCGATTACGGCACCGACATGCCGTCAGACAACAACTTCTGCGTGAACGGGCTGATATCGTCAGAGCGTGAGCTGCATCCCCACATGGCCGAGGTGAAGGCCGTATATCAGAACATAGAGACGGTAAGGAAGCCGGGTGAGGGTCTTGTGTTTGATGTTCACAACCGCTTCTATTTCACGCCGCTGTCTGACTACAGGCTCACGTATGAATATATAGACGCCACAGGCAAACGCCTCGACAAAGGCACCCTTAAGGTAGAGGCCGCACCGCAGGAGCATGCAGAGGTGCGTCTTCCCGAGCCGCCCGCACACAACGGCGAAATGTTCGTCAACCTTGAGTGGAGACCCGTCAAAGAGACTCCTTTCATTGACTGTGACCACATTGTGGCCTTCAATCAGTTTGTCATAGAGGGCGACACGAACCCCGCCCCCGCAACCGTCAAGAGCGGGAAGCTTAAGATAGACAAGAAAAACGCTTCTTTGACAAATGATATCGTCTCGTTCAGATTCTCGAAAGAGACGGGGGCGCTCGAATCACTGCGTTTTGAGGGCAACGAGATGATAGCCTCTCCCATGGTGCTGTCGTTCTATCGTCCCGGAACCGACAACGACAAGCGCGACTGGTGGGGCAAACGCGTGTGGGTAGCAGCAGGTCTCGACTCGGTATATCAGCGTCAGTCGTACGGCTCGACACGTGCAGGCAAAGGTTTTGTCGACCACATAGTGAAGGTGGAGGTATTCGGTCGTCACGACAACCATCTGTTTGACGCCACCATACATTACAGGGCTCACAACAACGGAAGTCTTGAAGTGTCGACAGACCTCACCCCGACAGACTCCACCATAGTGACGCTCGCCCGCATAGGTTACACCTTTGACATGAGCAAGGTGTTTGACAATGTGCGCTGGTTAGGTCGCGACGTGGAGAGCTATGCCGACAGGACAGCCGGCGGACGGATAGCCGTCAACAAGAGCACCGCCGACAAGATGTTTCATCCCTACGTCAAACCCCAGGCCACAGGCAACCGCACCGACGTGCGCTGGTTCTCGCTATTTGACGACAAAGCCAACGGCATATTGGTCAACTTCGACACCACAGGACAGTTCTCGTATCTGCCCTACAGCGATCAGGTGATAGACAAGGCCGAACATCTCAACGAACTGGAGCGTTCGGGCAACAACACCCTCCACATAGACCACGCACAAGGCGGCGTAGGAACAGCTACATGCGGACCAGGCGTGCTGGACCAATATTTAGTGAAGCCCCAGCAGGTGAAATTCAACTTCACCATAACCCCGTTCGTAGGCTCAGACCAGACCTATCGGGCGATACGGTAACTGCCGTTATTTTGACGGCACTGCCTCCGGCGGCCCTTCCGGGGGAGGGGTCACGGACCCCGTTTTGATATGTTTGAGGAACAACTAAGCGGATAAGTACAGCTATCCCATAAATGTGTTTCGACATGCGTCTCACACATTTATGGGATAGCTGTTTTTGGCACTTGGGTTGGTGCCTTAACAGTATTCAACAGGGGCATGACTCTCGCGGAAAGGGTGCGGAAGCAAAACATAAAACATAACAGCAGCACGGCAAAGCACGCACAACTGAATCATCCGCCGGCGCCGGCCCAACTATGTCGCTTACGCAAGCCCTCGGGGAAGAATCAAAGAAATCAAAGAACCAAAGTATTAATATTTAGCGGACACAACGCACGCTATGACCGTACTGCTTATTGCTGTTGCCGTGCACGCTCAAACTACCGATAGTGAAGTACAGGCTGTACGCGTAGCCAGGACCAGTAGCAACTGACGACCAATACTCGCCGCACGCACCCACGCTACTGAGCAACGAACCGAACGAATTGTTGTCGCGGCCACCGACAGCGGGAAACTCCACGGAATTAGAGGCGGAGGTGAACCTGATATATCCATAATCGGATGAGTTCCATCCTCCTCCGCGACTTACAGTACTGGCATTAATGAGATTCTGAAACTCTGTGTTAGTAGGCAGACGGTAACCATCGGGGCAAGGGTGGGTATTCCAGTTGCTGGGGTAAGTCGATGTGTTCCATGACCCGCTTGGGGTAGCCCCGGAAGCTGATGAAGTTGTGGTATTCCACGCCACATTGATGCCATACTTGTTTGGTAGGCGCGTGGTTTTTGTTTAGACAGAGGTTTGCAACTCATAGTTTCGTCAGGCAGTGGTTTTGTGCCGGCAGGGCGGCGAGGAACGAGCCGCAACGGGCCGACCCTCCCCCCGCGGAGGCCCGTAATCCTGTCACGTAATTGTAGGCAGTGACTAAGTCACGGCGGTTATGCGCGTCACTTTCACACTTTGCCACCGCAGGCTCGGCCCGTGGCTCCTTCACGCTAAAGGCACGTACCGGCCAACCCAAGGTGCCGCACATCTTTGTCACTCACCACGCCAGACCATCATCACGCCCTCGACTTTCACGACGATGAGGCCGGCGCTGGCGCCGGCCCACCGCGGTCTGAGTGTAACGAAACCGCACACTATTCCTTATCACCGGCATTACGAAGTATGCCGTAAGCAAAAATTCCTTGTGCACGGGACGAGGCAACGAGTCCCGAGCGGCCCGGAGCCTCCGCCCCACGGAGGGCCGCATATCGGTGAGTAATATGTATGGCGGTGAATAAGTCACGGCAGTGATGCTCATCATTTTCATGCTGTGCCCTCCGCAGGCCCCGGCCCGCTCTCCGTTGTGCAGGTCGTTGCGGCAATGCTGCTTATGATTGCTGCTCTGCTATCATGCTTTGCAGCACTACCCTATTATACTTTGCCGCCCTGCTGTTATGGTTTCTGCTTTGTTCCGCACCCTTTCCGTAGAGGTCATGCCCCATGTTGAATATCCTTCAGGCACAAATCCCAAGGGCCAAAAACAGCTATCCCATAAATGTGTAAGACGTATGTCGAAACACATTTATGGGATAGCTGTACTTATCCGCTTAGTTTGCCCTCAAACATATCAAAACGGGGTCCGTGACCCCTCCCCCGGAAGGGCCGCCGGAGGCAGTGCCAGCAAACCATTAACGGCAGTGCCAGCAAACCGAAACGGCAGTAATGGCAAACCATCACCGGCAGTGACGGCACATCACCGGCAGAATGCAAGCCGTGCAAGTGTGCATTATTTGCCTGTGATTCCTAACAGTTCTTCGGCTTGTTTTCGGGCGGCATCGGTTATGCGGCTGGCGCTCAGCATCTCGGCTATCTTGTCAACCCTCTCCTGACCTGACAGTTTGCGTATCACGGTGACGGTGACGCCATTTTTGTCGGTCTTGTAAACGTAAAAATGATGATTGCCCTTGGCGGCAACCTGCGGCAGATGAGTTATATTTATTATCTGCTTGCCGGCTGAGAGTCGTTCCATTATCTCGCCCATCTTGTCGGCCACCGAACCCGACACGCCGGTGTCTATCTCGTCAAATATTATTGTTGGCAGGCTGCGGTGCGATGCCATCAACGACTTTAGCGACAGCATCAGACGTGACATTTCGCCGCCTGATGCCACCTTGGCTATGCGTTCAAACTTGCCGCCCTTGTTGGCGCAGAACATAAACTCTATGGTGTCGATGCCGTTATATAGCAGTTCTTTGCCCTGTGTCAGCTCAATCTCTATGCGTGCGCCCTCCATGCCGAGCTGCGACAACTGCGACAGTATGTTCTTGCGTATGCCTGACAGGGCTGCGCTGCGTCTCTGCGACAGCTTGGCGGCTACGGCGAGAGCCTTCTTCACCTGCTTGTCAAGCTGTATGGCCAGCTCTTTTATGCTGTCGTCGCTGCCGTCTATCAACGCCAACTTGGACGCTAACGAGTCGCGCAACTCTATCAGCGGCTCCACTCCCTCGACGTTATGCTTGCGTTCAAGGGTGTATATGGTATCTAAGCGTGCCTGCAAACGCTCTAACTCTGAAGGGTCTGCCGATATCTCCTCGTCTAACGAGGAGAGCTCTTCAGAGATGTCTTTAAGCTCGTAATATGCCGACGATATACGCTCCGACAAGTCTGCCGCCACTGTCGAATGCTGCGATATAGACTCAAGCACACCCTCGACCCTGCGCAGCGAGGTGAGTACACAAGCGTCACTCTCGCCGTCGAGCAGGGAGCACGACTCCCATAAAGCCTCTTTTATCTGGGTGGCGTTGGCCATGACGGCCTCCTGCGCCTCTAACTCCTCTTTCTCTCCGGCCTTAAGCTTGGCATCGGCGAGTTGCTCATACTGGTAACGCATGAACTCTTCGTCGCGCCGTGCTCTGTTCAGCTCCTCTACGGCGGCATCATGACGCGCACGCAGGTCTCTCACCGACGCCATCAGGTCGCGATAGTCGGCTATCAGAGCCTCGTTTTGGGCCACACAGTCCACCACATCCATCTGAAAGCCGCCATCGCCGAGCAAAAGGGTCTGATGCTGCGAGTGTATGTCTATCAGCCTCTCGCCTATGCTTTTAAGCTGTGCCAGTGTTACGGGCAACTCGTTGATGTAGCTTCTGCTTTTACCCTGCGCCGTTATCACGCGCCTTACGGTCATGGTGTCGTCATACTCAAGGTCGTATTCGTCAAATAGCGGTTGCAGATTATAGTCGGCAACCTCAAAATGGGCCTCTATCACGCAGTTGGCGGCTCCGTTCTTAACGGCAGAGCTGTCGGTGCGTCCTCCTAACAACATGCCTATGGCTCCCAGCAAGATAGATTTGCCGGCACCAGTCTCGCCGGTTATTATATTCAGGCCGCGTTGAAACTCAATGTCCAACAGGTCTATCAACACGTAGTTCTCTATGTGAAGCGTCGTTATCATGGCAAACAAATAAATACATACAAAGGTAACCAATTTTCATAAAAAACAGTATGCGGGCCAATGGGTGCCATAACAAAAGATGCAAAAAAGACGGAACCGCCCTAAGGACGATTCCGTCATAACATGGCAACGCCGGTGTCTTAGAAAGCCTTGGCTATGGCTATGAAGTCTTCTGCCTTGAGGGCTGCACCGCCTATCAGGCCGCCGTCCACGTCAGCCTTAGAGAATATCTCGGCTGCGTTAGAGGGCTTGCAGCTGCCGCCATAGAGTATGGGGGTGTTCTCGGCCTTGGCTCCGAATTTTGATGCCAGCACCTTGCGTATGTGGGCGTGTATCTCTTGTGCTTGGTCGGCAGTTGCGGTCTTGCCTGTGCCTATGGCCCATACAGGCTCGTATGCGATGACGAGACGGTCAAACTCGCTGTCGCTCAGGCCGAATACCACCTCTTCTATCTGCTTGGTCACCACCTCGAAATGCTTGCCTGCCTCACGCTCTTCGAGCTTCTCGCCCACGCAATATATGGGGGCCAGACCGTTTGCATAGGCCTGCTTCATCTTCTCTGAGAGCAACGCGCTGTTTTCACCGTGATATTCACGACGTTCCGAGTGACCGAGTATCACATATTCGGCGCCGAACGGAGCTATCATCGACGCTGCCACCTCGCCGGTGTATGCGCCCTTGTCGTGAGCCGAGCAATCCTGTGCCGCCAGCTTCACCGCCGACCCTGCAATGACCTTGCTCACGGGGCAAAGGTGGGTGAAGGGGACGCCGAGAATGAGTGTTACCCCTTGTGCCTGTGACGCTGCCGCCACTACCGCCTTAGCAAGTGTTTCGCCCTCTGCGGGGGTGGTGTTCATCTTCCAGTTGCCCGCAACTATTTTCTGTCTCATAATCTATTGTTTTTTAAGTTTCGTCAATGCAATACCGCCACTTCCCCTTTATATATCCCGTCCTGGCAATAAACCGCCCACGTCCGCTACGTACGCATAAGTGTCCGACCGTTCCCTTCCCCGGCCCCGTTAGCCCCGGACTGAGATGATTACTCTGTAACCCAGCTCTTTACCTCATCCATGGATGGGTTGGTCAGCCCGAGCTTGTTTTTCTTGTTGAAGCCGCAAAGGTCGTTGAAGAGCTTGCCGGGTGATAGCTTGCGCATGGCGTCGACGGTGAGTATGCCCATCTTGTGCAGCACTGCCACCCACTCTGCCGGCACCCCTGCCTTGCCGAACTCGGCCTCTCCGTCACGGTGCGCCTTCTTCTCGGACCTCATCTGCGGGAACAGCAACACATCCTGTATCGACACCTGCCCTGTCATAAACATGGTCAGACGGTCTATGCCTATGCCCATGCCAGAGCATGGAGGCATGCCATACTCAAGGGCGCGCACGAAGTCCATATCTATGAACATGGCCTCGTCGTCACCCTTCTGCGACAGCCGCAACTGCTCCTGAAACCTTTCAAGCTGGTCTATCGGGTCGTTAAGCTCCGAGTATGCGTTGCAAAGCTCCTTGCCGGCCACGAAAAGCTCGAAACGCTCGGTCAGCTCGGGATTGTCGCGGTGACGCTTGCTAAGGGGCGACATCTCTATGGGATAGTCGATAAGGAAGGTGGGCTGAATGAGGTCGGCCTCGCACTTCTCGCCGAATATGGCGTCTATGAGTCGCCCCTTGCCCATGGTGTCGTCCACCTCTATGCCGAGCTTCAGGCACTGGGCGCGAATCTCATCCTCGCTCTTGCCCGCAATGTCAAAGCCCGTCTTGTCGAGTATGGCCTCGCGCATGGTAAGACGACGGAACGGACGGGCAAAATTGATGGTGCGGTCGCCTATCTTAACCTCCGTTGTGCCATGAAGAGCCAGTGCCACCTTCTCTATCATCTGCTCGGTAAACTCCATCATCCACAGATAGTCTTTGTAGGCCACATATATCTCCATTACTGTGAACTCGGGGTTGTGAGTGCGGTCCATGCCCTCGTTGCGGAAGTCTTTGGCAAACTCATACACGCCGTCGAATCCGCCCACTATCAGACGCTTGAGGTACAGCTCGTTGGCTATTCGCAGATAAAGGTCGGTGTCGAGGGTGTTGTGGTGCGTTATGAAAGGACGCGCCGCCGCGCCGCCCGGTATTGGCTGCAATATGGGAGTCTCAACCTCGGTATATCCGAACGAGTTGAAATATTCGCGCATGGTGTTGATGATCTTGGTGCGTGCCAGGAACACCTCTTTGACCCCGGGGTTGACCACAAGGTCGACATAACGCTGACGGTAACGCTGCTCGGGATCGGCAAAGGCGTCGAATATCTGCCCGTCTTTCTCTTTCACTATGGGCAGAGGACGCAGCGACTTGCCGAGCACTGTAAGCTCCATGCAGTGCACCGACAGCTCTCCCGTCTTGGTGATGAAGGCAAAGCCGCGCACACCCACAAAGTCGCCTATGTCGAGCAGCTTCTTGAACACGGTGTTATAGAGGGTGGTGTCTTCACCGTTACATATATCGTCGCGGCGGACATACACCTGTATGCGTCCGAACGCATCCTGCAACTCCATAAACGAGGCGTTGCCCATTATGCGGCGGCTCATTATGCGGCCGGCTATGGTGATGTCCTGAAAATTATTTTTCTGAGGGTCATAACCCTCTATTATGTCTTTGGTGTGTGCCGTCACCTCATAACGTGCGGCGGGATAAGGCTCTATGCCCAACTTGCGCAACTCCGACAGCGAGTTGCGTCGTATCTGTTCCTGTTCCGAGAGTTCGAGTGTACTCATAAATTGTCAATTAATGATTGCAAAAATAGTAAA
Organism: Rikenellaceae bacterium; assembly: GCA_029068395.1. Taxonomy (GTDB): domain Bacteria; phylum Bacteroidota; class Bacteroidia; order Bacteroidales; family Rikenellaceae; genus CASDZP01. The sequence goes on along the minus strand of JAIECQ010000194.1, from coordinate 6,575 downwards.
AAAATCCGATAGTCTCTAACACGAAACAGAACTATCATGCACCAACGGACATAAAACAGCCTTGACACAGAGGTACCACTGCGGCCCGACGGCTGCATACAGGCCGCATGTCTTTGCCCGCAGTGCTTACACGGCAAGCAATGACACGCCAAGACGATGCCCGCGGCTAATTCCTGTCAGGATAGGCGATGCGCTTGTGGTAAATGTTGGTCAGCTTGTTTTTAAACACCTCTTTTACGGTATTTATGTCCTGAATTGACAACAGCGACTGAGAAAACTGGTCTTCAGACATCTGCGTGGCCACTATTTTGTCAATAAGCTCAGAGACAGAGCTTTCGTCATAGTTTTTGAGCGAACGCGAGGCGGCCTCTATGGCGTCGGCCATCATACAGATGCTTGCCTCCTTGCTCACCGGCTGGGGTCCGGGATAGCGGAACATGCCCTCGTCATAGACGCTGCCGTGCTTCTCTTTATATTTGTGATAGAAGAAATATATTATGGAGTCGCCGTGGTGCGTCATGATAAAGTCGAGTATCTTGCCGGGCAGGTTGTGCTTCTTGGCTAACTTGTAGCCGTCGGTGACGTGCTGTTTGATCATCTGCGCGCTCTCTTCCGGCTCTAAGTCTTCGTGCGGACTCTTCTGTCCGGCGGTGAGGTTTTCGGTGAAGTATGCGGGGTTGAGACTCTTGCCTATGTCGTGATACAGCGCTCCCGTGCGGGCCAGCAGAGGGTCGCAGCCAATGGCTTTGGCGGCCTCTTCAACCAGCGACGCCACCTGAAGGGAGTGCTGAAAGGTGCCCGGAGCCTTGTCGGCAAGCTCGCGCAGCAGCGACTGGTTGGTGTCGCAAAGCTCCAGCAGTGTTATTTTGGTCACGAAACCGAATATCTTCTCAAACAGATAAATGAGCTGATAGAGTGCCAGCAGCAGCACCACGTTGCCGAAAAACCACAGCAGGTCAAGCCACTGTATAGACGATGCGCCCTGCTGGTGCATGACCGACACGGCAATGTATGTCAGTATGTATGCCGACAGCACGGCGGCCGTCGATATGAACACCCTGGCGCGGTGATATGCGTTCTGCAACACAAATATGCCCGCAAGCCCTGAAAACAGGTTGATGAAGAATGTGTCGAACGGGTTTTCCGTCACAATGGAGCATATAAGCAAAATGGGCAGATACTCAAATATAGACATGCGTATGTCGTAAAAGGTGACGATAAACAACGGCACCACAGCATAGGGTATCAGATAGATGCTCAACAGGGGTATGTTCTCTACGGCAACGGTTATTATCATCATCATCAGATATATGAACAGCAAAAAGAGCACATATCCGAAGTTTAACGAAAATCCGTTGCGGAAATATATCAGAAACATGTATGCCATCGACATCACAATAGATACATAGAGCAGGTTGCCGGCAAAGTCGGCAAAGAAGCTTCCGTGCTTGCGGCTCAACATGTGTTCGCTCTTGAACGAGTCGAGCATGTCGGCGGCGTAGCCCTCTATTACCTCGCCCTTGCTTATTATGCGTGAGCCCTTGGCTACAAATCCCTTGGTTGTCGACAGCTTGGCACGTCCCTCTTCGGCGGCAATAGAGGTCAGATTGTCGTTGTAGTGTATGTTAGGCTCTATGTAACGGTCGAAACGCATGCCTGAGGTGTCTATGCCGAAACTGTTCTTGAGCAAGCCTTTCAGCGACATGCCCGCCTCATGGGGGGTGTACATATTGGCCCTCGCCAAGGTCGATATGTTGCCTCCGTCTATTATGCGTATAAGACCGTCTGACGAGAAATTTTCGGTACGGGCTATTATGCCGGCCTTGTATATCTGCAACAGCTTGACGCGCAACGCCGCCTTTACCTTGTCGGCCGAGTCGTCATCTATGCCGGATATGTGCAGGTTGTCGTCTAACAACGATGCCATGCGCACAGACGTTGTCGTGTCGCGGTTGTAAATGGGTATGAATGTCTCGTTGAAGTGCTTGAGGTCGGCCTCACGCTCGGCAGAGCTTTTGAGTACCGGAAAGTCGAACGGGGCGTCAAGGTCGCCGTAGTTCCATGTGTCGCCACGGTGGTAGTCATACCTGAACACCGACCCTAACGGCATTATGGCCGCAAGTGCGAGCGTCGCCACTGCAAAGGCGATTATCGTTTTTGACTTTGTTCTCATATCTTTCTGCTTTTTAACCTCTTTATGTCAACATCAACGTACGGTGCGGCCCGGTTTCTCCTATCCGCCTATCTTCTCTGACAACTTCTTGAAACCGTCGCCGAGGGTCTCGTGGGCGTTGACCACAACCATAAACACCGCCGGGTCTACATCTTTGATGTATGACTGCACCAAGGCCAGCTCACGACGCGATATCACCACGAATATCATTCTCTTGTCGGCATCTGTGTACATGCCGTTGGCCCTTATGTATGTGCCGCCGCGCTCTAACTTGTCGAGCAGGTAACGGCGTATGTCTTCGTGTCTCTCCGATATTATGAACAGCAGCTTGTCGCTCGACGCTCCCCCTATTATGTAGTCTATCATCTTGGTTTGCACAAAGATGGTGATGATAGAGTAGAGAGGCAGCTTCCAGTCGCCGAACGCCAGCAGACCTATTATTACGATTACCGACTCCACCAGCATGATGCTTCGCGAGAGAGGCAGGTGAAGAAAGCGCGAGACAATCATCGACACCACGTCGGTGCCCCCCGAGGTGGCGTTAGCCTTGAACACGAGACCCAGGCCGGTGCCCGACACCACGCCGCCGAAGAGCGCTGCCAGAAACATATCGTCGTTAAGGTTGATGTGCCCCCCGAGCATGGTGGCCGGATCTTCACCGCACAACCAGGTGAAGAGGTTCATGAGCAACGGTGTCATAATGGCAACCACGATGGTGCGTATGCCGAACTGCGAGCCGAACACCCACACTGCCGTAATGAGAAGCGGTATGTCGAACATCAGGCCGAACGTACCCACCTTTATGTCAGGGAATACGCTGTGAAGTATGATGCCGAGTCCGTAAACACCTCCCGGCACTATGTTGTAAGGGTTGATGAAGAATACGAACCCTATGGCAATAGCGATCGAACCGCCGAATATCATAGCCCATGACATGAGCCACTTGCGGCTGAACGGCACATTGTCGGGCACCAGCTCTGCGGGTATTATTTTGTCTGTTGACATAGTGTGTGTTTTTGTCCGTCTGCGGCCTGATACATGACATGCAGGAATGCGCAATGCGGCGTTTTGTTTTTGCAAAGATACGAATAAGCCGAGTGGCAAGCAAATTTTATTTGCTTGACCGAGGCGAAGTATCTAAGGCGATAGCCAACGATACGAATAAGCGAGGGCAAAAGCAAGTGTGCTTGCATTTTGCCGAGCGTGAGTATCTTAAAACCGACAGGTTAAAGATACGAATAAGCCGAAAGAAGGGCAAATTTTATTTGCTTGACCGAGGCGGAGTATCTAAGGCGATAGCCAAAGATACTCACGCTCGGCAAAAGCAAACTTGTTTGGTTTTGCCGAGCGTGAGTATCTTAAAACCGACAGGTTAAAGATAGGAAGAAGCCGAAAGAAGGGCAAATTTTATTTGCCTGACCGAGGCGGAGTATCTAAGGCGATAGCCAACGATACGATTAAGCCGAGGGCAAAAGCAAGGGTGCTTGCATTTTGCCGAGCGTGAGTATCTTGAAACCGACAAGTCAAAGATAGGAAGAAGCCGAGGGGGGGGGCAAATTTTATTTGCTTGACCGAGGCGTAGTATCTAAGGCGATAGCCAACGATACGAATAGCGAGGGCAAAAGCAAGTGTGCTTGCATTTTGCCGAGCATGAGTATCTTAAAACCGATAAGTCAAAGACAGGAAGAAGCCGAAAGAAGGACAAATTTTATTTGCTTGCCTCTCGGCTTATTCCTATCTTTGCCTCGGATTTGCATCGGCATCGTGCCTATATGGCAATCAGATGCCGGCAACAGGTTCAACCTAAACGATAGACAAATGAAAGCATTCGTATTTCCCGGACAGGGCGCCCAGTTTGTTGGTATGGGCAAATCGCTTTACGACACTCTCCCCGAGGCTAAGGCACTTTTTGACAAAGCCAACCAGATACTCGGTTTCTCTATAACCGACATCATGTTTGCCGGAACCGACGAGCAACTCAAACAGACCAAGGTCACCCAGCCCGCCATCTTCCTCCACTCGGTGATACTGGCCAAGTCACTCGGCAGCCAGTTCAATCCCGACATGGTGGCAGGACACTCTCTCGGCGAATTCTCAGCTCTCGTGGCCGCAGGTGCACTCTCGTTTGAAGACGGCCTCACCCTCGTGTCTAAACGCGCCATGGCCATGCAGAAGGCCTGCGAGGCGGCACCCTCGACAATGGCCGCGATAATAGGACTCGAAGACAGCGTTGTCGAAGAGGTCTGCGCATCCATCCCCGAGGTGGTAGTGGCCGCAAACTACAACTGCCCAGGTCAGCTGGTCATATCAGGCTCTGTGGAGGGCATAGACAAAGCGTGCGCAATGCTCACCGAAAAAGGAGCCAAACGCGCACTTAAACTCAACGTGGGAGGCGCCTTCCACTCTCCCCTGATGGAGTCCGCGCGTATCGAGCTTCAGACAGCCATAGAGGCAGCCCCATTCAAGGCTCCAATATGCCCCGTGTATCAGAATGTCGACGCCAAACCTTACACCGACCCAGTGCAGATAAAAGCAAACCTCATAGCCCAGCTGACCGCTCCCGTGCGCTGGACTCAGACCGTCCAGAACATGATAGCAGACGGCGCAACCGAATTCGTCGAGGTTGGCCCCGGGTCAGTATTGTGCGGACTGATCAAAAAAGTGTCGCGCGAAGTCACCACAGAGGCAAAAAACTAACTCCGGTCACCGCACCGGACATGCGTTGCCAGCACTGCGGATAATGGCGTGCCTTCACTGCCGGTGATGGTTTGCCGGTATTGCCGTTATGGTTTGCTGTGCTGCCGTTATTTTGCTGGCACTGCCTCCGGCGGCCCTTCCGGGGGAGGGGTCGCGGACCCCGTTTTGATATTTTGAGGAACAACTAAGCGGATAAGTACGGAAAAGAGAAGTAAAGGTGTTTCGACTCGGGTCTCACACCTTTACTTCTCTTTTTCGTTTTTGGCCCTTGGGTTGGTGCCTGGAAGATATTAGGCAGGGGCAGGACCTCGACGGAAAAACGAGGAAGCAAAACAGAAACAATGACAGCATGGCGGCAACCATAAGCAGCAGCGTAGCAAAGCATTACGGGCAGCACGGAAGCATAGTAGCACAGCCACAACCACCAGCACAGCGGAGAGCGGCGCGGGGCCTGCGGAGGGCACAGCATGAAAGTCTTGTGCATCACTGCCGTTACTAATTCACTGTCATATATATTGCTGTGCGGGGCTGCGGCCCTCCGTGGGCGGAGGCTCCGGGCCGCTCGGGACTCGTTGCCTCGTCCCGGACATAAGGAATTTTGGCTTACGGCATACTTCGTTATGCCGGACATGCAGCAAGCATAACAGTAGCGCGGCAAACATAAGCAGCACAGCCGCAACGACCGGCACAACGGAGAGCGGCGCGGAGCCTGCGGAGGGCACAGCGAGAAAATGACGAGCATCACTGCCGTGACTGATTCACTGTCATATATATTGCTGTGCGGGGCTGCGGCCCTCCGTTTGCGGAGGCTCCGGGCCGCTCGGGACTCGTTGCCTCGTCCCGGGCATAAGGAATTTTTGCTTATGGCATACTTCGTAATGGCGGTGATAAGGAATAGTGTGCGGTTTCGTTTCACTCAGACCGTGGTGGGCCGGCGCTGGCGCCGGCCTCATCGGCGTGGAGGTCGAGGGCGTGCTGATGCTCTGGCGTGGTGAGTGACAAAGACGTGCGGCACCTTGGGTTGGCCGGTACGTGCCTTTAGCATGAAGGAGCCACGGGCCGAGCCTGCGGAGGCAAGGCGTGAAAGTAACGCGCATAACCGCCGGGGCTTAGTCACTGCCTACAATTGCGTAACGGGATTACGGGCCTCCGCGGGGGAGGCGAGGCCCGTTGCGGCTCGTACCTCGCCGCCCTGCCGGACCCAAAGCCTGCCGGGGCGGAAGCCATGCGGCGCAGAAGCCATGCGGCGCGAAAACTACTGAAACAAACCACTGCGATACAAAAAACGCCCGCACAAAGCTATGTCAGGCAAAAGTTTGCGGCACTCAACTTTGTCCCGACGGTTACCGTCTGCCTACCGATACAGAGTTTCAGGCTCTCATTAATGGCAGTACCGTCAGTCGCGGAGGAGGATGGAGTTCATCCGATTATGGATATATCAAGTTCACCTCCGGCTCTAATTCCGTGGAGTTTCCCGCTGTCGGTCTCCGCACCAGCTCGGTCGGTTCGTTGAACGTTCCGGGTAGCGAGGGCGACTATTGGTCGTCAGTTACGGGTACGTCTGGCTCTAACAACGCGTACCGCCTGTACTTCAACAGCGGTAATTTGGGCGTGGGCAGCAGCGGTAAGCAGTACGGGCTTAGCGTGCGTTGTGTCCGCTAAATATTAATACTTTGGTTCTTTGATTTCTTTGATTCTTCCCCGA
>JAIECQ010000193.1 GCA_029068395.1 Rikenellaceae bacterium | reverse complement strand
ACCGACAGCGGGAAACTCCACGGAATTAGAGCCGGAGGTGAACTTGATATATCCATAATCGGATGAACTCCAGCCTCCGCCGCGACTGACGGTACTGCCATTAATGAGATTCTGGAACTCTGCATTAGTAGGTAGACGGTAACCGTCGGGACAAGGGTGGGTATTCCAATCAGCGGGGTAAGTCGATGTGTTCCAAGAGCCACTGGGAGTAGCGCCACCTAACGACCCTGTGGTGTTCCACGCCACATTGATGCCCCACTTGTTTGGTAGGCGCGTGGTTGTTGTTTAGACAGAGGTTTGCAACTTATGGTTTTGCCCGGCAGGGCGGCGAGGTACGAGCCGCAACGGGCCTCGCCGCCCCCCGCGGAGGCCCGTAACCCCGCCATGCTATTATAGACAGTGACTAAAACACGCCCCGCCGCGCGTCACTTTCACACTTGCCCCCGCAGGCTCGGCCCGTGGCTCCTTCACGCTAAAGGGACGTTAGGTGCGCAGCTCGAGCAGCCGCCCCACCAGCCACAGCCACAAAGCTAAAATACAAGCTATAAAGCCTTACCAAGGGCTACAGCCAAAGCGCCCAGCCTGTTTCACGCCTCACGGCCTAATTTTATCACACCCCATGCCCTCATCTTGTGCGGCCGGCGCCAGCGCCGGCCCACCGCGCTCCGGCAACGCGGTCTGAGTGAAACGAAACCGCACACTATTCCTTATGTCCGGGCTGAGGAACGAAGCCCGAGCGGCCCGGAGCCTCCCCCAACGGAGGGCCGCAGCCCCGCACAGTAATATATATGACAGTGAATTAGTAACGGCAGTGACGCTCATTATTTTCATGCTGTGCCCTCCGCAGGCCCCGGGGCGCTCTCCGTTGTGCCGGTGTTCGGCTGTGTTGCCTATGGTTACAGGCTGCTGTCATGCTTTCCGTCCTGCTGTTATGTTTTCTGTTTTGCTTCCGCACCCTTTCTGTCGAGAGTCATGCCCATGTTGAATATCCTTCAGGCACTCAACCCAAGGGCCAAAAACAGCTATCCCATAAATGTGTGAGACGCATGTCGAAACACATTTATGGGATAGCTGTAATTATCCGCTTAGTTGTTCCTCAAACATATCAAAACGGGGTCCGCGACCCCTCCCCCGGAAGGGCCGCCGGAGGCAGTGCCAGCAATACATAACGGCAGTTTCAGCAAACCATTAACGGCAGTGCCGGCAAAATAACGCAGTACCGGCAAGGCATTAACCGCAGTGCCAGCAAGCCATTATCCGCAGTGGCTGCAAGCCATTATTTTTGCTATCTTTGTGACATGATAAGAGCAGTATTTTTCGACATCGACGGAACGTTGGTTAGTTTCAACACCCACCGCATACCCGACTCCACTTTGGCGTCACTTAGAGAGCTACGTGCGCGCGGCGTCAGGCTGTTCATTGCTACGGGTCGTCCGGCGAGCATTGTCGACAACCTTGGCGACCTGCGCTTCGACGGTTACGTGACCCTCAACGGTGGTGTCTGCATTGTCGACGACCGCATCATTTACAGGCGCAGCATACCCAATGACGACATAAAGGCCTTGCTGGAGTATAACGACAGCCACGACCGCTTTCCGTGCATATTCGTGCTCGACGGCGTTATGGCCATGCTCAACCGCAATGATACAGTCGACAGTGTCATGACCATGCTGAACATAAAGATGCCTCGCCCAAGCAGCAGGGCAGAGATTCTCTCGGGCAATGTCTACCAGATACTCGCCTTCTTTGCTCCCGACAATGATACTGAGGTCATGCGCCACATGCCCGGCAGCGAGACCACGCGCTGGACGGAGCTGTTCACCGACATCATACCTCAGGGCAGCAACAAAGGTGTTGGACTCGAAAAGATGCTTGCCCACTTCGGACTCAAAAAAGAAGAGTGCATGGCCTTCGGCGATGGCGGCAACGACATAGAGATGCTGAGATATGCCGGCATAGGAGTGGCCATGGGCAACGCCTCCGACAATGTCAAAGCCTCTGCCGACTATGTCACCTCCACTGTCGACGACGACGGCATACGCAACGCCCTCTTGCACTTCGGGCTACTGTAAGTTAGGCCCAAAGGCGCCTGATACTATCATAACCCCTCACAAGGATCTGTAACTCCTATCAATATATCACACTCAGGATCAACCCTATATACGTCACCTTCTCCCTTCATCACATAGAGCCATTCGAGCAGAGCCTCCACCCTATTTATCGACTCATCCAACCTATGCTCGCTTATCTTACCGCTCCTCACCGCTTTGCATATCGCCTTTACAGCCTTGTCAGAGACCTTGTTGGTGCTACCCGGAATGTTGCTGCTCAATATTATAAGGTCTACCCCCGCATTTATGGCCAGCCGAAGCGACCTTTCGAGCGAATAATTTTTAGTTATGGCCCCCATGTGCATGTCGTCGGTCACCACCACGCCGTTAAAACCGAGGCTATCGCGCAACAAGCCTATTGTCTTCTTCGACAAGGTGGCAGGATATATCGAATCTATATTGCGGTTAAACAGATGCCCCACCATCACCATGTTGCACATACCCCGGTATATCATCTGCCTGTAAGGCTCCAACTCACGCTCGCTCCATGTATCAGACACATCGGTGAAGCCATTGTGCGAATCTACCTTAGAGCTGCCATGCCCCGGAAAATGTTTCATAGATGCCGCCACTCCCAGCTTGGCATGCTCCTGCATCACTATCGAGGCGTGTAGCGCCACAGTGTCGGCATCTGCCGAGAATGAACGCTGCACCTTGCCTATCACAGGACACGAGCTGTTGACATTGACATCGACACACGGAGCAAAATTGACATTGAAACCCATCGAGTCGACTGTTGCGGCAAGCAGACGGGCATACTTGCGAGTGGTGTCGGGGTCGTTCACTCGCCCCAACCACTCGGCCGATGGCATGTCGGCAAACCCATACTTGCTTTTGAGACGGTTGACCTTGCCCCCCTCCTGATCTACCGACACTATAAACGGACGCCCGGCATAATCGACCAGGTCACGACACAGCTGTGCCAACCTCTTTTTTGAATCGACCTTCTTACCCGCAGGGTAGATGTTACGCTCAAAAAGTATCACGCCCCCCACACCCATATCTATATCACGCTTAACCTCATCATCTATCTCTGTACCGACCATCCCCACAATAAGCATACGCGCCGCCTTCTGTTCAAGAGTCAAACTGTCAATGCTCACACGGCCCTGCGCCATGACAAGAGAGGCAAATAGCGACATAACAAAACCCAATAGCGCTTTTTTAAACATACCCACCTTATTTTAAAATGAAAACTCTCTATCCTTACTAAAAAAAGCCTCGGAAAACCATCCGTCCGCCGACTCTACTTAACATAATTAACATCACCGTTACCGCCACCGAGCAACGCCTCTCGCTTGACAATAGGGAATGTGCTCACCACAAGCTCGTAAGATCGTTTGACCAGACGCTTAATCTCCTCATCGGGCACATCGGCATTGAAATGAACTGATATCCAGTGCTTTTTGTTCATATGATAGCCTGGTTTCACCCCCTCGTACCTGTCGCGCAAATCTTTGGCCTCATCAGGCTCGCACTTCAGATTACAAAAATCGAAACAATCGAGCGTCACCAAACAAAACCACTTGCCGAGCACGTAAAACACAAGCAACTCCCTGTCCTTGTCAGACTTTATGTCAGCAAATGGCATCTTCTCATCTACGCCGGCAAACGAGAGACAATAATCCCTAAACTCCTCTATATCCATATCAAACCTACTGTCATCACTCCCCGCCCTAACCTTGGCCTCCGGAGCCTTGATTCAACAACGACACTGTCATCACCGCCGCCAACGCCGCCGTCTCCGTTCTCAGCCTGCTCTCTCCCAACGACACAGAACCAAAACCAGCATCTCGCGCCATAGCCACCTCCTCAGGCGAGAAGTCACCCTCCGGACCTATGGCTATTGCAACATTTCCGCCCCTGACAATCATATCCCTCAACAAACGCTTATCTTCACAAGGGTCACAATGGGCAATAAACAGCTGAGGGGCAGCAACATAGCCACCACACCCCACTCCACCGCCCGCTGCGGCAAAATCACGCTTTATAAAATCGGCAAAATCGCACATCGGCTCCACCACCGGCAAGGAGTACTTAAGCGACTGCTTCATGGCCGAGACGGCAATCTTAGTCAAACGCTCCTGCTTTACCGCACGGCGTTCACTGTTTTGGCAAGCTATGGGCACAATGGCACTCACCCCCACCTCCACGGCCTTCTCTACAAACCACTCGAAACGGTCGATATTCTTGGTAGGAGCACAAGCCACAACGAGCCTGTAACCCAATGGAGCGGCATCGGCCACTCTCTCGAGCACACGCACCGAGGTGCATTTACGGTCAGACTCCACCACCTCTGCCACTATCTTGGTGCCGCACCCGTCCGTCAAGGTGAGAATATCGCCCTTACGCGCGCGCAACACCTTGACGCAATGGGCAGACTCCTCCTCTGTCAGAGTATAAAAGTCGCCCACAAACCCGGGAGCATAAAAAAGTTGCATAAAAACTATAATTTGTATATCTTTGCCTAAAAGGGTCTCTCTGCTGTGGTGACAGCATGGTGACGACAGCAGACTGCACACCGTCTGCCGACAGGCATACCCAATAAACTCTCAAAGATAAACAAAAGATTCAAATCGTGAAAAAATTTACCGTAATGGCGCTTTCAGCCCTTCTTCTTGCTACCGTAGCGTGCAATGAAGACTCATCGTCATCCTCTCCCAACCCATTTTTCGAGGAGTGGTCGACACCGTTCGGCATGCCGCCGTTCGATAAGATCAAAACCGAACATTTCATTCCCGCCTTTGAAGAGGGCATGAAACGCGAGAATGCCGAGATAGAGTCCATCATACGCAACAGCGAGGCCCCCAGTTTTGAAAATACCATCGTGCCCTACACCGAGAGCGGCCAATTTATCAGCCGCATCAGCGGTGCTTACGGTGCCCTCACCTCGTCGATGATGACCGACGAGCTTAAAGAGGTGCAACAAAAGCTCTCGCCCATGCTCACGCGACACAACAACGCCATCAGCATGAACGACAGTCTGTTTGCCAGAGTCAAGGCGGTGCACGACAATATGGAAGGTCTCGATGCCACCCAACGTCGCCTCACCGAAAAGATATACCGTAGCTTTGTCCGCAGCGGTGCCGACCTCAGCCCCGACAACAAAGAGCAGCTCAAAAAGATCAACGAACAAATATCAGAGTTGTCTCTTCGCTTCGGCAACAACCTGCTCAAAGAGATGAACCGCTTCTATATCACTGTCACCGACACATCATCGCTCGCAGGTCTTCCCTCAGACGCCATAGAGGCCGCTGCCACAGAGGCCCGCAAACGGGGTCACGACGGCAAATGGGTCTTCACGCTCGACAAAGCCAGCATGCTGCCGTTCCTTCAATACTCTCCCGACGCCGCCAAACGTAAAGAGCTGTACATGGGTTACATCAACCGCTGCAACGGCGGCGGCGACACCGACAACAACGAGATTGTCGACTCGCTGGTCAACCTGCGCCTCAAACGCGCCAAGCTGCTCGGCTATCCCGACTACGCCTCTTACGTGCTTGAAAACAACATGGCAGGCAACACCGCCAACGTATATGAACTGCTCAACGAGCTGTGGACCCCCGCCCTCAAACGCGCCAAAAAAGAGCTTGCCGAGATGAAAGCCATCAAGGTGGCCGAAGGCAAGGGCAGCAGATTTGACAGCTGGGACTGGTGGTACTATGCCGAAAAGTTACGCAAAGCCAAATATGACCTTGACGAAAACCAGATACGTCCGTATTTCTCTATAGGTGCGGTACAGTCAGGCATCTTCACCGTCGTAGGCAAGCTCTATGGCATAACATTCAAAGAGGTCAAAGGGGCACCCGTCTACAACGACGAATGCTCTGTCTATGAGGTGTTTGACAAGGACGGCTCTCATCTTGGCGCCATAGTGCTCGACATGCACCCCCGCAGCGGCAAACGCGTGGGCGCCTGGTGCTCAAGCTACAGGTCGCAGAGCTATAAAGACGGCATACGCGTGGCTCCCATATCAACCATCACCTGCAACTTCACCCGTCCCACCTCAGAGGCTCCGGCCCTGCTGTCTATCGACGAGGTCGAGACCTTCTTCCACGAGTTCGGCCACGCCGTACACGGCTTAGTGTCAGACGTCAAATATTCAGGACTCAAGGGCACACCTCGCGATTTCGTCGAGCTGCCCTCGCAGATAATGGAAAACTGGGCCACCCATCCTCAGGTGCTCAAGCTCTACGCCAAGCACTATAAGAACGGAGAGGTCATACCCGACTCGCTGATTACCAAAATCAACAACTCATCGCTCTTCAACAAAGGGTTCGTCATCACCGAGCTTGTAGCCGCAGCCCTGCTCGACATGGACTATCACACCATACGCAAGAACGGCGACATAGACGTTCTTGCCTTCGAGAGTGCTGCCATGAAAAAGCGCGGACTCATACCCGAGATAGAGCCCCGATACCGTTCAACATACTTCCAGCACATCTTTAACGGAGGCTATGCGGCAGGCTATTACGGCTATATCTGGTCACAGCTTCTCGACGCCGACGCGTTTGCCGCATTCGTCGAGACTGGCGATGTCTTCGACCGCAAAACCGCAGACAAGTTCCGCAAGCTGCTTGAGGTTGGCAGCAGCCGCGACGAGGCCGAAACCTACGCCATCTTCCGCGGACACGGCCCCTCTAAAAAGCCGCTGAAAAAGCGCCTCGGGCTCGAATAACAAACCATCGTAAAATTACCACTCATCAGGCACCCTGCGAGCATAGCCTCCCGGGGTGCTTTTTTTGTCGCACTCACCTCTTCCTCTGAAAAACAACAAAAAAGCACCCCTTGATAATCAAGAGATTAAAAAAATAAATCGAAAAAACAGTATTATGTATTGCATGTTATAAAAACATTATTTATATTTGTGT
>JAIECQ010000192.1 GCA_029068395.1 Rikenellaceae bacterium | reverse complement strand
CCGGCAGGCTATCGCACCGGCAGGGCGGCGAGGCACGAGCCGCAACGGGCCGACCCTCCCCCCGCGGAGGCCCGTAACCCCACCAAGTAATATATATGACAGTGAATTAGGGACGGCAGTGATGCGCGTCACTTTCACGCTTGCCTCCGCAGGCTCGGCCCGTGGCTCCTTCACGCCAAAGGGGCGTTAGGTGCGCAACAGAAATCAGCCAAACCACCGCCCAAAATTTCCAGTCAGCCAGCCGTCCCGCCAGCACAGGCACAAAGCCCCCGCCTGTTTCACGCCTCGCGGCCAAAATTAACCATGCACTTGACACCCTCCCCTATGAGGCCGACCTACGGTCGGCCCACAACCACCAAGGAATGAAAGCAAAAGAAATGAGAGCACCAGTAAATAGCTATGGCAATTAAGGCAACCCTCCGCGCAGTCTGAGTGTAACGAAACCGCACACTATTCCTTATCACCGGCATTACGAAGTATGCCGTAAGCCAAAATTCCTTGTGCCCGGGACGAGGCAACGAGTCCCGAGCGGCCCGGAGCCTCGCCCCACGGAGGGCCGCATATCGGTGAGTAATATGTAGGGCGGTGAATTAGTCACGGCAGTGATGCACATAACTTTCTCGCTGTGCCCTCCGCAGGCCCCGGGGCGCTCTCCGCTGTGCCGGTGGTTGCGGCTGTGCTGCTTGTGGTTGCGGTGCTGCCCGCCATGCTTTGTCGTGCTACTGTTATGCTTTCTGTTTTGCTTTCGCGTTTTTCCGTTGAGGTCATGGCCCCTGTTGAATATCCTTCAGGCACTCAGCTCAAGGGCCAAAAACAGCTATCCTATAAATGTGTTTCGACATACGCCTCACACATTTATAGGATAGCTGTACTTATCCGCTTAGTTTGCCCTCAAAAATATCAAAACGGGGTCCGTGACCCCTCCCCCGGAAGGGCCGCCGGAGGCAGTGCCAGCAATACAATACCGGCAGTGCCAGCAAGGCATCACAGGCATTGACCGGGACACATCTCCGAGATGGTTGTTTTTTGTTGTGGGGTATCTTTAAGATAGGTTTTTTTGGTTACATTTGTATCAAAAACATTATTATGAGAAATTTTGTGATTACAGCGGTTCTCTCATTGGTATTCTTGTCGGCACATGGACAGAGTGCTGTTGAAAAAGGACTTGAGAGCATCAATCGCTCTTCTGCCGAATCTGTCGTAAGGTTCCTCGCCTCTGACGAGCTGGAGGGGCGCGAGGCGGGTCGTCATGGTTCACGAGTTGCGGCCCGTTATATAGCGTCACAGCTTGAATGGATGGGCATAGAGCCTCTTGGCGACAGCTATTTCCATCCGTTCGAGGCATGCCGAAAGGAGCGTTCACAGAGGGGACGTTTCGAGGTGCATCCCGACTCCATGGCGCTCATATCGCAAGGAGTGCACCGCAAGCTGAGCCTTTCCAACGTGTTAGGCATGATACCGGGCAAGAACCGCGATGAGTATGTGATAGTGGGAGCACATTTCGATCATCTCGGCATTGACGAGGCTCTTGAGAACGACAAGATATATAACGGTGCCGACGACAATGCCTCTGGTGTGTCGGCCGTCCTCCAGATAGCCCGTGCCTTTGTCGCATCGGGAGAGCAACCCGAACGCAATGTGATATTCGCCTTTTGGGACGGCGAAGAGATAGGCCTGCTCGGCTCCAAAGCCTTCGTGCTCACATGTCCCTTCATAGACAGGGTCAAAGGTTACCTTAACTTTGACATGATAGGGCGAAACACTGACGAAGGGCGTCCCGACCATGTGGTGTACTTCTATACCGCCTCTTACCCCGTGTTCGAAAGGTGGCTGCGCGACGACATAAAACGATACGACCTCAAGCTCACACCCCACTACAATGCCTGGGAGTCGCCCATAAGCGGCAGTGACAACGCCTCGTTCGCCAAGGCGGGAATACCCATAATATGGTACCACACCGACGGTCATACCGACTATCACCAACCCTCAGACCACCCCGACAAGCTCAATTGGTCTAAAATAGTGGAGATAACCAAGGCATCGTTCCTCAATTCATGGAACTTGGCCAACGAGAAATACTGATCAGCCTCAACTCACCGACAATAAACACCGGTAAACCACTGCCGCCATGCAAACATTACTGGCCATAGACTTCACACTGCCGCTTGCCGACCCTGTGCTCAAATTTCTGCTGATATTGCTCATAATATTGGCAGCACCTCTGTTGCTCAACAGGCTCAAAATACCCCATCTGCTGGGCCTTATCATTGCCGGTGCCGTGATCGGTCCCAACGGATTCAATCTGGTGCTTCGCGACAGCAGCATCATACTCTCGGGCACCGCCGGACTTCTCTACATCATGTTTCTGGCGGGCTTAGAGATAGACATGGGCGACTTCAGGCGCAACAGCACCCGTAGTCTGGTTTTCGGCATCTACACTTTCAGTGTCCCCATGATTTTGGGTACAGCCGTCGGTCTGTGGGTGCTCGGCTTCAACACCGCCACATCTGTTCTTCTGGCCAGCATGTTCGCCTCGCACACCCTCATAACATATCCCATAATAAGCAAGCTTGGCATAACCAAAAACAGCGCCGTGGTGATAACCGTGGGCGGCACCATGATAACCGACACCCTCGCTCTTCTGGTGCTCACCATAATAGTGGGCATGACCACAGGCGTTGCCAACGGCTTTTTCTGGATAAGACTCGGCGTCTCTGTCGTTGCGTTCGCCCTCTTCGTGCTCTTTGTCTTCCCCGTAATATCGCGCAGCTTCTTCAAGCTGGTGCACGACAACATATCGCAATATATCTTCGTGCTGGTGATGCTCTTCTTCGGCGCCTTTCTGGCCGAGGCGGCAGGCATAGAGTCTATCATAGGTGCCTTTCTGGCCGGGCTGGCGCTCAACAGGCTGATACCGGTCAACTCGCCGCTAATGAACAGGATAGAGTTTGTGGGCAACTCTATCTTCATACCGTTCTTTCTCATAAGCGTGGGCATGCTTGTCGACTATCGCGCCTTCTTCACCAACATAGAGACCCTTAAGGTGGGCGCCGTCATGATAGCCGTAGCCACAGTGGCCAAACTGATAGCCGCATGGCTCACCCAAAAGAGTTTTCGCCTGTCTGCCGACCAACGCCGCATCATCTTCGGACTCAGCAACTCGCAGGCGGCAGCCACCCTTGCCGCCGTGATGGTGGGCTATAACGTCATCTTAGGCACCACTCCTGACGGTATGCCTGTGCGCCTTTTGGGCGAGAGTGTGCTCAACGGCACCATACTCATGATATTGGTGACATGCACCATAGCCTCGTTTGCCACTCAGAGAGGGGCCTATAACATAGCCATGAACGAGAAAACGACGTCTGAGAGCCAGCACAACAACCGCAAAGAGCACATACTGATACCTGTGTCTAACGACGAGACGGTAGAAGAGCTTGTAGGCCTTAGCCTTGCCGCCACCTGCAAGGGCGACCGCAGCACTCTCTATGCCCTCAACGTCATAGACAACAGCGACCCCGAGGAGATACGCCTCAAAAGAGCCGAAACGCTGCTTGCCAAAGCCACGAAGACGGCGGCAGCCGCCGACACCCGCATAGAGCAGATATTACGGTACGATCTGAGCATTGCCAACGCCGTCACCAGCGTAATATTAGAGCGCGGCATAACCGACATAGTACTCGGCCTGCGCGGCGAATCTGAAAAAAGCTTCTCGGCCATATTTTCAGAACACATAGCCCAGGGTATTCTCACCCACAGCGATGTCGACATATTGATATACAAGCCCGCCTTGCCCCTCTCCACAATAAAACGGCACCATGCCATAATACCTCCGGAAGGAGAGAAAGAGATAGGCTTCGACAACATGGTGCACCGCTTGGGCAACATATTGGCAAGTACGGGAGGTAAGGTTACCGTTTATGCCACCGCCTTGACCATTGCCGCCATAGGCGACCGCCTCAATCGCGCCTCTGACATTAAGTATGTCACATACGACGACTGGAGCAATCTGTCAAAGATATTGTCACCGATAGACAAAGGCGACAATATATGGATGGTTGCCAGCCGCAGAGATGGCATATCTTACAACAGACAGATGCCGTATGCCCTGTCATGGCTCAACCGCCACGCCTCTGGACGAAGCATCATGCTCTATTATCCGGCCCAAGCCCTCGACGAAGGCAGCCGTTATCTCACTTGACAGAGGTGTTTCATCTATTTTTACGCATATTTACAACATATTGACACACAATTATTTGCGCTCGCTCCGCGTAAAAAATAGGCTGTAAAATTTGGTGGATTGAAAAAAAGTCACTAACTATGCAGTGTCATTTGAAAGTGACAGACACTATTGAGCTATGGTGTAATGGTAACATGACAGATTCTGGTCCTGTTGTTCAAGGTTCGAGTCCTTGTAGCTCAACAAGGCGACATCATTAAGGTGTCGCCTTTTTTATTTGTCTATCGTCTCCTTCCCACATCTGCATCAGCCGAGCATTGTCACATTCGTGTCTTTATGTACTGCATAAGTTTTTTTGACAGCAGGACTTGGCCTACAGGGTTTGCCTCAGCATGTTTTATGCCGGCATGGGATTGCTTCACAGGTCTTATTTTACAGTGTTTTTGATTCGGTATGGCAGCATGGCTCGAACAGCAACGGAACAAGCCTCCCCCTCCTCTGTCACTTACACAAGCCCTCGGGGAAGAATCAAAGAAATCAAAGAACCAAAGTATTAATATTTAGCGGACACAACGCACGCTAAAACCGTCACGCTTACGGTTGCCACTGGTCACGCCCAAATCACTGCTACCGAACCACAGGCTGAACGCGCCGCCAGAACTGCCCGCAACTGACGACCAATAGTGGCCGTACACACCCGCGCTGCTCAACGAACCGCCCGAGTAGTAGCGGTAACCGACAGCGGGAAACTCCACGGAATTAGAGGAACGTTATTAGTTGGGCGGCAGGGGTTAGTGGTTTTAGGAAACTTTGTTCCGCGTGGGCTTTTTGTACAGGTAGGTTTTGCACCGGCAGGGCGGCTTGAGAGTAACGAAACCGCACACTTTCATTTAACCGAGATGCTTTTGCGAGAGCTTTCTGCACAGGTTGTTTTGCGCCGGCAGGCTTTTGCACCGGCAGGGCGGCGAGGCACGAGCCGCAACGGGCCTCGCCTCCCCCCGCGGAGGCCCGTAACCCCGCCACGCAATTATAGGCAGTGACTAAGGGTAGGCGGTTATGCGCGTCACATTCACGCTTGCCCCCGCAGGCTCGGCCCGTGGCTCCTTAACGCTAAAGGGGCGTTAGGTGCGTAACCCGAACAGCCGCCCCGCCATCACAGGCATAAAGCCAACCTGTAAGCTACAAAGTCTTACCAAAAGCAACAGCCAAAGCGTCCCTGCCCGCTTCCCGCCTCATGGCCGAATTTCATCACGCCTTGAAGTCCTCCTCGTGAGGCCGGCGCTGGCGCCGGCCCACCCCGCTCCGGCAGGGAAACAGGCAGGGCGGTCTGAGTGAAACGAAACCGCACACTATTCCTTATGTCCGGCATTACGAAGTATGCCGTAAGCAAAAATTCCTTATGTCCGGGCTGAGGAACGAAGCCCGAGCGGCCCGGAGCCTCTGCCCAACGGAGGGCCGCACATCGGTGAGTAATATGTAGAGAGGTGAATTAGGGACGGCGGTAGTGATGCACATAACTTTCTTGCTGTGCCCTCCGCAGGCTCCGTTCCGCTCTCCGCTGTGCTGGTGGCCGGTGGTTGCGGCAATACTGCTTATGTTTGCAGCACTAATGTTATGCTTGCTGCATGCCCGGCATAACGAAGTATGCCGTAAGCCAAAATTCCTTGTGTCCGGGCTGAGGAACGAAGCCCGAGCGGCCCGGAGCCTCCGCCCAACGGAGGGCCGCATATCGGTGAATAATATGTAGGGCGGTGAATTAGTCACGGCAGTGATGCCATCATTTTCATGCTGTGCCCTCCGCAGGCTCCGCGCCGCTCTCCGCTGTGCTGGTGGTTCGGCTGTGCTGCTTGTGGTTGCAGCGCTGCTGTTCTGCTTGCTGCATGCCCAGCATTACGAAGTATGCCGTAAACCAAAATTCCTTGTGTCCGGGCTGAGGAACGAAGCCCGAGCGGCCCGGAGCCTCCGCCCCACGGAGGGCCGCATATCGGTGAATAATATGTATGGCGGTGAATCAGGAACGGTGATTATGCACATGACTTTCATACTGTGCCCTCCGCAGGCCCCGTTCCGCTCTCCGCTGTGCCGGTGGTTGCGGCTGTGCTGCTATGCTTCCGTGCCGCCCGTAATGCTTTGCTACGCTGCTGTTATGTTTTCTGCTTTGCTTCCGCACTCTTTCCGTCGAGAGTCCTGCCCCTGTTGAATATCTTCCAGGCACTCAGCCCAAGGGCCAAAAACGGATAATGCAATAAAGGTGTGAGACGATAGTCGAAACGCCTTTATCACATTATCCGTACTTATCCGCTTAGTTGTTCCTCAAAAATATCAAAACGGGGTCCGCGACCCCTCCCCCGGAAGGGCCGCCGGAGGCAGTGCCGGCAAGGCATTTCCGGCAGTGCCAGCAAACCATCACCGGCCGTGGCTGCAACACGGCTGTGATATCACTGTTTCTGCCATGCGGCGCCACGAGAATCGTTCTTTTTCGATGGCTATGTTAGCCTTTAGGATGGCGTTGATGCCGGCGTCGAAGCATCGCTCCATCGCTTCCGGCAATCTGTCTTTTTCGACCACATAACCGACCTTGCCGTCGGGCACTATCTCGGGCAATCCTCCCACAGGGGACACTATCATGGGGGTGCCGAAATGATAGGCTATCTGAGTCACTCCGCTCTGTGTTGCCGTCTTGTAAGGCTGCACTATCATATCGGAGGCGCAAAAATAGGCTGCCACCATGGCGTCGGGTATGAATCTGTCGTGCATCACCACGCTGTCAGATATGCCAAGATGAGCGATCTGCTGCATGTATGCTGCTTTGTCGGCATAAAACTCGCCTGCCACCAATAGTTTCTTGCCATTGGCGCCATCGTGCTTTTTATAATCGGCCCAGGCATCGAGCAAATGGTCCAGACCTTTATAGTCACGTATAAGGCCGAAAAAGAGGGCATAACGCTCTGACGGGTCGAGCCCTATGAGGTCGCATGCCCGTGTGCGGTCTATGGGGTCACCGTAATTGGAATATATGGGATGCGGAGCGAAAGAGACGGGCTTGCCGCTACCGAACATGGCCAGCTCGCCTTCGACCTGACGACTCATGCAGACAAAACGATCTGCCGAGCCGATAAAGTAACGCGTGAGCATATTGTCATAGAAGTGACGTTCATGCGGTATTATGTTGTCGGCCAATGCCACCACCTCAATGCCTGCCTTACGCACCATGCGACACACGGAGCCGAGCGCCGGGGCGAGATATGGCGACCAGTAACGCACGAAGAGCATGTCGGGACGGCGGCGTTTTATCTCGCAGGCCGTCCTTAGCCAGCTCCACGGAGCTATCGAGTTAAGCATACGGTCTATTACGAGGTCGTCGGGTGCGGGCGAATCGCTGTATTGGGTCTTGCCGGGGAATAGAAAAGATGGATATTGAAGCGTAAAGGTTATTATCTCGACCTCATGCCCGAGAGCAGACAACTGACGGGCCAACATCTCGTTGAACGAAGCTATGCCCCCGCGATAGGGATGGGCCGTACCAAGAAAAACTATCTTCATATCTGTCTTTTATTATTCATGACGGGCATGAAAGGCCGCAAGCCGCACAACCCGACAAAAAACCTCGAAACCCTTCATGACAGAATCTTACAACAAGCCGTGGTCGAGAATCTTCTTGACGGCCCCTTTGCCGCCGAGCACAAAACTGCGGGCCGCCTCGGCTCCTGAGCGCATGATATCGGGGTTGCCGAGCAGCCGGCCGAGCCATGCTATCGCCTCGTCAGACGACGATAGCGACCGTGCCGCCCCCGCCTCTATCAATCCTATCGCCTCGCTGAAGCGCTTGTAATTGGGCCCGAATGCTATAGGCATGCCAAAGGTTGCCGCCTCAAGAGTGTTATGTATGCCCACGCCGAAACCGCCCCCTATATAGGCAGCAAAGCCATAACGGTAAACACGCGAGAGCTGACCTATGGTGTCGAGAATCATCACCCGTGCCGGAGTCGTCTGCCCGACAGCGTCATAGTCGGTGAAGCGCACCACCGATGCCCCGAGTGACGCTATGCGCTCACAAAGCGATGTTATCTTGGCCCTTCCCAGCTCATGGGGAGCTATGATAAAGCGAATGTCGGGATAAGCGGCTATCAGCCCTATAATAATGTCATCGTCGGGTGGCCATGTGCTGCCGGCCACAAACACCTTGTCGTCGCCCACGAAGTGCACAACGCGTGCATCGGGCAGAGCGGCGGCCTCGACAATCTCTATCACGCGGTCAAAACGGGTGTCGCCGCACACGGTGACATTATCGACCCCCACAGAGGCCAGCAGCAGACGCGACTGTTCGTTCTGCACGAAGAGGTGGTCGAAACAGCGCAGCAGCTTGCGATAAGCGCCTCCGTAATAGCGGAAGAATAGCTGTGAGGGCGAGAAGATGGCCGAAACCACATAGGTGCGCACCCCGCGACGCCTCAACGCCGTAAGGTAATTCTTCCAGAACTCGTACTTTATGAACACCGCCACCTCGGGATGGGCAATGTCGAGAAAGCGACGCACACGTCCGGGCGTATCCAAAGGCAGATAGAAGATATAATCGGCCCCCTTGTAATCTTTGCGCACCTCATAGCCCGAGGGCGAAAAGAATGTCAGCAATATCTTGTGACCGGGATAACGCTTGGCAAACTCCTCCATAAGGGGACGCCCCTGTTCAAACTCACCTAACGAGGCGGCATGAAACCACGCCACACGGTCGGTGGGCGCTATGCTCTCTCTCATGCGGGCGAATATGCGACGCCTGCCTTTGGTCCACGCCGCAGCCTTGGGGTTGAACGGCGATAAAAGTCTTACAACAAGAGCATAAAGCTCCAAAGCCAGATTATAAAGTATCATCCCAATTTTACGATCAGTCTGTTTGCAAGTTCTTCAAATATGCGAGTGGTCTGCGGCTCGGTCAGGGCGGCAGGCTCTCCGGTGTCGCCACCGTCTGCCACGCCCATTATCAGAGGCACCTGTGCCAGCAGCTCCACACCCTCGCGCTCGGCCAGTGGAGCCACACCCTCGCGTCCGAATATGTAATAGCGGTTGTCAGGCAACTCGCGCGGGGTAAACCACGACATATTCTCGACAATGCCCAACACGGGCACATTAACCTTTTCTGCCCTGAACATGGATATGCCCCTGAGCACATCGGCCTGCGCCACCTGCTGGGGTGTGCTCACTATAAGCGCCCCCTCTATGCCCAGCTCCTGTATGACCGTCAGGTGTATGTCGCCCGTTCCCGGGGGCAGGTCTATCAGCAGAAAGTCAAGCTCACCCCATGCCGTCTGGTTCATAAGCTGACGCAGTGCGTTGGTGGCCATAGGTCCGCGCCACACCAAAGCATCCTCGGGCTTTATGAAGAAGCCTATCGACATCACCTTGACGCCGTAACGCTCGGCCGGCTCGATAGACTCATGCTCCTCCTGACCGGAGGCCACAGGCAGATAACCCTCCAAAGCGAACATCTTGGGCATGCTGGGACCGTATATGTCGGCGTCGAGCACACCCGTCCTGTAACCGAGCCGCGAGAGGGTCACAGCCAGCGATGCCGTCACCGTCGACTTGCCCACGCCGCCCTTGCCCGACGATATGGCTATTATGTGTTTTACGGTCCTCTCGGCGGGCGCCGGCGTCTCTTTCTTGACGGCCTTGGGGGCCGGCTCCTTGATGAGCACCGTTATCTGTGTGCCTGGAAACACCTCTTCAATCGCCGCGATTGCCGCCTTCTTGACGGCCGGAGCAAAGGGATCGCGCGCACGGGTCAGCGCCAATGTGAAACGCACCTTGCCGCCATCGGCCTCAAGGCTCTCTACCATGCCGGCAGAGACGATGTCACAACCGTGTTCGGGATGAACTACGGTCGACAACAGAGCTATTATCTCCTCGTTAGTCATATATCTTGTGTTTACTGTCGCATAGTGCCATGCCACCCCGCTGAACATCAAGCTGTCGAAACGGGTGCGCACCCCCTGTGACACCTATTTTTAAACAAAAAGCAGCCCGATAGCCAAATACAAAGATATTTTATTTATTTTTACAAAATTGAATTATTACTAAAAATAAATATATGAAGCAGTTTTTAAAAACCGTTCTCGCCTGTATTGTCGCCATTGTCGCATGCAGCATTGTCAATACGTTCTGTATGCTGATGGTTATTGCCATACTCAAATCGTCATATAACTCAGACAGCGGCCATAAGCATATCAAAAAGGGCAGCGTGCTTGAGATCACTCTCAGCGAGAACATCTCAGACAATCCGTCACAGCCTCCGGTGTCGGCCTCGCTCTTTACCGGCAGGGTGTCGGTAAACAGACAGATGGCCCTGCTCGATGTTGTGACAGCCATAGAGACAGCAGCCACAGACAACCGCATAGAGGCCATATACCTCAACATAGACACCCCTTTATCTATAGGCATAGCCTCTTTGTCAGAGATACGCAAGGCGCTGAGCCTGTTTGCCTCCTCGGGCAAGCCCGTAATAAGCTATGCCGACAGTTACTCGCAAGGCTCTTATTACCTATGCTCGGTCTCTGACCACATATATCTGAACCCCATAGGCTCGCTCGAATGGCAGGGCATGGCCTCTGAGGTCATATTTTACAAAGGGCTGCTCGACAAGACGGATGTTCACCCCCAGATAATACGTCACGGACGCTACAAAAGCGCCATAGAGCCTTTCACCGAGACGGACATGAGCCAGGAGAGCCGCCACCAGTCAGAGGTGCTCATAAACTCGATATGGGGCAATATCGTCTCAGAGATATCGGCCTCACGCGACATAGACTCGGCATTGCTTCAGAGTTATGCCGACAGACTTAGCATATACTCGCCCCAAAAAGGTGTCGAGACAGGCATGATAGACTCGCTTCTTTACCGCGACCAGATGAACGACATGCTGGCCTCTATGTTGGGCGAAAACCGCATCCTGATACCTTTTGCCGACTATGTGGACCTCTGCTCGGCCAGCTCGTCGGCAGCAGGCAACCGCATAGAGGTGATATATGCCGAGGGTGATATAGTCGACGGCACAGGCCAACGGGGCGAGGTCGGCAGCCAGTCTCTGTGTGAGGCCTTGGCAGAGGCATGCGACGATGACAAAGTCAAATCGGTGGTGTTGCGCATCAACAGTCCGGGAGGCTCGGCCATGGCCGCCGATATAATAGCCCGTCAGGTCAGCCTGTTGCAGAAAGAGAAGCCCGTTGTGGTGTCTATGGGCGACTATGCGGCCTCGGGAGGCTATTATATCGCCGCCCCTGCCGACATAATATGTGCCGACCGCGCCACCATCACAGGCTCAATAGGGGTATTCGGAGTCAGCTTTGACATAGGCCAGGCCCTTGAAGACAATCTCGGAGTGACTCACTCCACCGTCAAAAGCAACGCATACGCCGACATGGGCAGCATGCTAAGACCCATAGACCGTTATGAACAAAAGAGGCTGCAATCGTCAGTAGACCGCACATACGACCGTTTTGTCGACGTGGTGGCAGAGGGCCGCAATCTCAGCCGCGATTATGTCGACAGCATTGCCCAGGGGCGTGTGTGGAGCGGTGCCGACGCCGCCGACATAGGCCTGGTCGACACCTATGGCGGACTGTCTGAAGCCGTATTGCTGGCAGCCGACGCCGCCGGACTCGACAAATACACCATAACCACCCGCAGCAACAGCCAGAGACATATAAACATGCTGCTAAGGCTGTTTGCAGACAATGCGCAGACTGCCGACGACGGCATCGCATTGTTCATGCAACGCACTGGCGAACGCCTGCGCCGCATGGCACGCGCCAACAACAAGGTGATGGC
Source organism: Rikenellaceae bacterium (assembly GCA_029068395.1). Classification (GTDB taxonomy): domain Bacteria; phylum Bacteroidota; class Bacteroidia; order Bacteroidales; family Rikenellaceae; genus CASDZP01. The sequence continues at coordinate 23,898 of JAIECQ010000192.1, read as the reverse complement.
GCTCATGCCATTCGAGATAAAAGCCCTTTGAAAGACCCTATCGGCACAAATATGCCGGGCAAGACAAGTCCCGGCACATCTACGCCCCGTCAAAACGAAAGGCACAATTTAACAACCGAAGACAAAACAACTTAAGATATATGGCCAAAGTAAAGAAATGCTGGTTTTGCAAGAATTGCGGCAACGAGTCACCCAAATGGATGGGCCGGTGTCCCGCCTGCGGCGAGTGGAACAGCTTCGTCGAGGAGGTGGTGGCATCAGATCCCAAGCGGACACGTTACGGCGAGCAGGCCCCGGGCGTAGCCGAACGGTCACGTCCCGTGTTGCTCGGTGAGGTTCAGCAGCAAAACCTCATACGCATAGACATGGGTTACGGCGAGGTCAACCGCGTGCTGGGCGGCGGACTGGTGCCCGGCTCTCTTATACTGCTGGGTGGCGAGCCCGGCATAGGCAAATCGACACTCAGTCTTCAGCTGGCCATGCAGCCTCACGGACTTACCGTGCTATATGTGTCGGGCGAGGAGAGCCCCGAGCAGATAAAGATACGTGCCGACAGGTTGGGCAACATAAGCGACAACTGCTACCTTCTGGCCGAGACATCATGCGACGTCATCATTAACAGCATGCGCCAGATGAAGCCCGGCATGGTTATAGTAGACTCCATTCAGACCCTCTACAGCGACACCATAGAGTCGTCGCCCGGCGGCATAGCCCAGATACGCGAATGCGCCGCCATACTGATGCGCTACGCCAAAGAGACCGCCACACCAATATTCATAATAGGTCACATAACCAAAGACGGCACCATTGCCGGACCCAAGATACTGGAACACATCGTCGATGTGGTGCTCCAGTTCGAGGGCGACCCCAACAACATATACCGCCTGTTGAGAAGTATAAAGAACCGCTTTGGCGCCACCTCAGAGATAGGCGTATTCGAGATGCGCTCTGAAGGACTCGTTGAGGTGCTCAACCCCTCGGAGATACTTCTCACCCACCACGACGAACCCCTGAGCGGCATAGCCATAGGCGCCACCCTCGACGGCGCCCGCCCCTATCTGATAGAGGCACAGGCTCTGGTGTCGACAACCGCTTACGGCACACCGCAACGTACCACCACAGGTTTTGACGGCAAACGCCTGAGCATGCTGCTGGCCGTGATAGAAAAGCGGCTCAACTTCCGCATGGGCTCAAAGGATGTGTTTCTCAATATCGCCGGTGGTTTCAAGGTCAACGACCCCGGGCTCGACGCCGCCGTAGTGGCATCGGTGTTGTCGTCGGCACTCGACAGACCAATACCCGAAAGCACCGCCTTTGCCGGCGAGATAGGGTTGTCGGGCGAGATAAGACCCGCATCACGCACCGAAGCCCGCATTGTCGAAGCCTCACGACTCGGATTCGACAGGATAGTAGTGTCGTCATACGCCCGCAAAGCCCTATCCAAACTGTCGTTCGACATCGAAGTGATATATGTAGGCAAGATAGAAGAACTCGCCCGACACATCGCTAACAACTGAATGCCCTTGTAGCTGGAACTGCCGGTTTGCGTTCATTGCGGATAATGGCTTGCTGGCACTGCCTCCGGCGGCCCTTCCGGGGGAGGGGTCACGGACCCCGTTTTGATATGTTTGAGGAACAACTAAGAACATAAGTACGAAAGATATGGATAAAGGCGTTCGACTATCGTCTCGCACCTTTATCCATATCTTTCGTTTTTGGCCCTGGGAGGTTGTGCCTGAAAGGTATTCAACAGGGGCATGACCGCTCGCGGAAAAGGGTGCAGGAACAGCATGGCAATACATAACGGAGCAGATTCACTTTGCTCGGCAGGCTATCGAGAGGGGTCCGTGACCCCCCTCGGGGAAGAATCAAAGAAATCAAAGAACCAAAGTATTAATATTTAGCGGACACAACGCACGCTAAAACCGTTACGCCTAACCGGAGCAATCACGCCCAAATCACTGCTACTGAAGTACAGTCTGTACGCGTAGTTAGAATCATACGCAACTGACGACCAATAGAGTCCGTACACACCCGCGTAGTACAACGTACCGGACGAGTCGTTATTGCGCCAACCGACAGCGGGAAACTCCACGGAATTAGAGGGGTGTTATTGGTTGGGCGGCAGGGTTTTGGGGTTAGGGAGTTTTTTTCGGAAAGCTTTGGCCCGCATGGTTTCCGCGCCGGCAGGCTTTTGTACCCGGTAGGGAGGCTTGAGAGTAACGAAACCTCACTATTATTTGACCAAGTAGTTTGCTATGCATGGCTTTTAGTTCGGCAGGCTTTGTACCGCATGGCTTTTGTGCCCGGCAGGGCGGCGAGGTACGAGCCGCAACGGGCCGACCCTCCCCCCGCGGAGGCCCGTAATCCTGTCACGTAATTATAGGCAGTGACTAAGTCACGGCGGTTATGCGCGTCTCTTTCACGCTTGCCTCCGCAGGTTCGGCCCGTGGCTCCTTCATGCCAAAGTGGCGTTAGGTGAGCAACCGAAGCAGCCACCACGCCAGCACAGGCATCAAGCCAAAGCCAAATAGTAAGCTACAAAGCCTTGCCAAAAGCTACAGCTAAAGCTACAGCCAAAGCCACCCCGCCTGTTTCATGCCTCACGGCTCAATTTCATCATGCCCTCGGCACTCTCCCTGTGAAGCCGGCGCTGGCGCCGGCTCACAACCACCAAGGGAATGAAAGCAAAAGAAATGAGACCACAAGGAATGAAAACAGCAGTAAATAACTAATCAATTAAAGCACCCCACCGCGGTCTGAGTGAAACGAAACCGCACACTATTCCTTATCACCGGCATAACGAAGTATGCCGTAAGCAAAAATTCCTTATGACCGGGTTGAGGAACGAAGCCCGAGCGGCCCGGAGCCTCCGCAAACGGAGGGCCGCATATCGGTGAATAATATGTATGGCGGTGAATTAGTGACGGCAGTGATGCTCTTCACTTTCATGCTATGCCCTCCGCAGGCCCCGGGGCGCTCTCCGCTGTGCCGGTGGTTGCGGCTGTGCTGTTATGCTTCCGTGCTGACATTATGCTCTGCTGTTATTGTTTCTGTTTTGCTCCCGCACCCTTCCCGTTGAGAGTCATGGCCCATGTTGAATATCTTCCAGGCACTCAGCCCAAGGGCCAAAAACGAAAGATAGGGGTAAAGGTGTGAGACTCGAGTCGAAACACCTTTACTCCTATCTTTCGTAATTATCCGCTTAGTTGTTCCTCAAAAATATCAAAACGGGGTCCGTGACCCCTCCCCCGGAAGGGCCGCCGGAGGCAGTGCCAGCAAATCATTAACCGCAGTGCCAGCAAGTCATCTCGGTACCGTGGCTGCAATGGCAGGCTGGGGGGTGGTTATCCTTTTCTTATGTAGAGTACTTTTTTGGTATCGAAATATGGGTTTTGGAAGTAGTTGGCTATTTTGTATAGTCGGCAGAGGGTTATTCCGTTGAAAGGGGCTATTCCGTTTGATATTTCTTCTGTGAGGTCTCCGCCTTTAAGGTATAGCAGGCCGTGTCCCTCTCCGCCCTTTATTTTGTTCCAGCACCAGCCCATGAAGGAACGTAAGTCGGCGACGGCGCGAGAGACGACGTAATCGACCTTGATGTCAAGTTCTTCGGCTCTTTTGTTGATGGCCTCGACATTGTGGAGGCCCAGTGCCGATGCCACCTCTGTCACGACCTTTATCTTTTTGCCTACGGAGTCGACGAGTTTGAAGTCGATGTCGGGATACATTATGGCCAGAGGTATTCCGGGGAATCCGCCGCCGCATCCTATGTCCATCACTGTCGAGCCTACGGGCAGGGGCATGATTTTGGCAATGGCCAGCGAGTGCAGTATGTGATGGGGGTATATGTTGTCAATGTCTTTGCGCGATATGACATTTATCTGAGCATTGAGGCGCTTGTATATGTCGCCCGCCTCAATGAATTGCCTTTTCTGATTATCTGTCAGGTCGGGGAAATATCTGAGTATCTCTTCCATGATGTTCTATTTTTGATGACAAAGGTGTTGGTCTTTGTCGCAAGAGGAGTAAAAGCGACAGCAGTGCGGCTCATCTCTTTTTGCCTATCAGCTCGTTGAGCCGCTCTTTGGCGCGATAGAGTCTTGTCTTGACGGTTCCCACCGGTATGGATAGCTCTTCGGCAATCTCCTCATACGAGAGGCCCTGATAGTAACGCATCTCTATTATCTTCTTATAGTTACAGCTCAGGGCGTCTATGTTATGCTCTATCTCGCGTCGTTGTTCGTCTATTATTATCTTCTCTTCAGGATTGTCAACGGCCAGGTCGCCTGTGCGAGCGGGGTCTATGGTAACAGTGTCGTCGCGTGTGTCGCGATGGCGACAGTGGTCTATGAATGTGTTGCGGGCTATGGTCACAATCCACTGAGAAAAGCGGTAGCGGCTGTCATATTTCGACATGTTGAGAAAGGCCTTGATAAAGGTCTCCTGCATAAGGTCGCCGGCATCGTATTTATTGCCTGTAAGGCGTGTGAGCATAGACATGACAACCTTGCGGTGACAGTCAAACAGCCTTTCAAAAGCCTCTCTGTCACCGCCTCGGGCACTCTCTGTCAAAGATTGCTCCAGTGCGGTGTTGTCATCGTTATCCATAAATATGCTGCTATATCCACAGGTTTTTCAACGACACTACGTTGCGGCTTATGCTGAGAATCATTATCTCTGCCGGCGATATCAGGTCATACAACAATATGGCGCCATACGGAGGCTTGTCTCCTGTGCGGCGAGCGAAACGGTGATTCACGGCCGCTATCACAATCCATCGCAGAGCTATCATGGCGGCGGCGGCAATGCCTAACACCTCAGGGAATAGCACCAGCAGCCACACTGACGCCACCCAGAATATGGCGGTGAATATATAGCTTGCCGAGACGAACAGACGCGGCCCCAGATTGAAGTAACGAAACGGATAGCTGAAAAACTTACGCCTGTTGTACCACACCGACAGACTGTCATAAGGGATGCTCTCGGTTACGCCCTCAGGATTGAGTATGACATTGCTCTCTACATTGCGGGCTATCTGCTGCACGTATAGGTCAGACTCGCCCACATTGAGCCTCAGATGCTCGGTGAAACCTCTGTTAGAGAAGAATACGCCCCGGCTCTGGCCTCCGTTGTGACGGCTTATGCGATAGGGATGACCGGCAACAGCACGTGATAGCATCATCAAAGACTCGTGTATGTTGATGGCGCGCTGAAACTTGTTGAAGAATCCGGGAGCGCGCCCCACCTTGCTGTAACCGCTTATCAGCACATGGTCTGAGGTAAAACCGTAAGCCATGATGCCGAGCCAGTTTTTGCTCACGGGCACCGCCTGTGACGATGTTATGATGACATTGTCATACATGGCGGCCTTCATACCCACGGTAAGAGCCAGTTTGTTGGTGTGTCCGAACTTGTGGTCGGCAGGTATGACCGTCACATATAGGTTTTTGTAATGCGTGGCCAGCTCTTTGAGCATCTCGGGACCGCGGTCGTTTTCGGGAGTGTCGCACACGGCAACAACCTGATAAGGTGCCTGATAGTCTTGGCAAAGCAGTATGGGCAAGCGGTTCTCTATGTAATCGTAATCGTTGTTGATGACGACTATGATCGACACAGGTTGTGGCCCTAACTGGCTCAAAGCTCCCATTTTTTTAGAGTGACGGTGATTGGCCGTTCCAAGAAACGCCACCAGATAGTAACACAAAAAAACGAGGAATGACGCCCCTGAGGCGATGGCAAGCGACAGCTCGACCATGTTGTAATTAGAAAGGACTATATCCACAATGAAATAAAAATATTTGTGCACACAAAAATATCTAAATAATTCGTATTTTACCAAAAAAAGATACCTTTGTTACATATTTTTTCAATCACACCATGTCAGCAAACATATCAGGCCGCTCTGCGGAATCTATTCTATCTTCAGTCATATCGGGCGAGAGGCTCAGTTGCAGCGATGCTCTGGTGCTTATTGACCATGCCCCTCTTGAGGCTCTTGCCTCTGCCGCCGTGGAGGTAAAGCGCCGCATATCGAAAGACAGGGTCTATTACAACAACAATTTCCACATAGAGCCTACCAATATATGCCGATACAACTGCCGTTTTTGTTCTTACCGGCGTTCGATATCAGACCCCGACGGCTGGAACATGTCGCTGGACGAGATTGCCCGTCAGGTGGCCAGTCATGCCCAAAGCGGCATAACCGAGGTGCATCTGGTGGGCGGCGTCCACCCCCAGGCCACCTTGGAGGGCTATCTCGACATTGTGCGTCTGGTGCGCCGCATGATGCCCCAGGCATCCATAAAGGCCTTTTCGGCTATAGAACACATATACGTCTTCGACAAGGCGGGCATATCGTTTGAAGAGGGACTCAAACGCTTTTCAGATGCCGGCATGGACACCCTCACAGGCGGTGGCGCCGAGATATTCGAGCCGTCGGTACGAGAACGCATCTGCCCCGACAAGCCGTCGGGCGAACGCTGGCTTGAGCTTCACAAGGCGGCCCACAAGCTGGGCATAGCCACCAACGCCACCATGCTTTACGGACACATAGAGTCGCATGCCGACCGCATATCGCACATGGAGCTGCTACGTCGTCTGCAAGATATCACCGGCGGATTCAACGCCTTTATACCGCTCAAATATCGCCATGCCGGCAACAGCATGTCGCACCTTGGCGAATGTTCGCTTGAAGAGGATTTGCGCACACTGGCCGTCAGCCGACTGTTTTTAGACAACATACCCCACATAAAGGCCTATTGGCCCATGTATGGTGCGGAGGCCACGCGCTCGGCCCTCTCTTACGGCGCCGACGACATAGACGGAACAGTGGCCGACACCACCAGGATATACTCCATGGCCGGGGTAAGGTCGCCGGGACTTACGCTCGACAGATTACGCGACATGGCTGCCGAGGCGGGTTTCGTGCCCGTAGAACGCGACACCTTTTACAACGAGGTGACCGCACATGACTGAAAACCCATTCCCCTCATACAGCAAGGCCGTCTGTAGGGGAATATACAGACGGCCTTGTCGTATGTCACCTTAAGCTGAAGCGGTACTATTCAGGCATCTATCATACCCTCTTCCACCTTTCTGCATATCTCGGCAAACTCGTCTTTGCCCTTTTGCGTCAGTATAGGATACATCACATATATGGTGGTAAGGGCACCTCTGTTTATCGACCGGCTCTGGTCGAGGTCATGCTCCCTGTCGCAGGCCTGCGTCACCACCTGTAAGTTTATCCACGAGCGTAGCATTATATTCTCGCCATCGAGCACCGACCGCATCATCATATCGGGCACATTGTCGCGCAGGTAACCGTTACGACGCAATATATCGTGCGCCCTCTCGAAAAAGGTATAGGTCATCTGCGAGATGGACTGCCCTTCAGGCTTGTCAGAGCCGGCAGCCAGCCTTATATCACCGCCCCGCGACATGACCACCCCGCGATAGCTCCACAACAACCCGTTCATGGCCCTCACTATGAGATATAACTGCTTGAGGTCAAGCATGCCCGAAAACATCACGTCAAAAGTGCCGAACCGGTCAAGCAGCTCGTTCCACAAAGCGGTGCATATATCGTCCTTTTTGGCGAAATGGTATGTTATGTTGCCGGGACTCAACCCCAGCTCGCCGGCAAGGGCGTCTATCCTAAAATCGGCCTCGCCCACCTGATTGACCGTCTGCAACGCCTTGTCAAGTATCATGCGGCGCGTGGAGGGCATCTTGTCGCCATATTCTGATTTCATTGTAGTCATCATAAAGTCTGTTTTTTTATATAAAATATTTCAATCGCTTTGGTATGACTATTTATGTCCCACCAGAGAGTATATCTCACTGAGCTGCCTCAGCCCCTTGTCTGACAACACCGGCTCCATGAGGGTGATGAGCATGATGGCATACTTGTCAGACACCATTGCCGGCTCCTGCTCAGGCGACAGACCGGTAAGCCACCACCCCAAGCATGTCACCTGACTCTCAAACACCTGCTTGCCATAAAAGGCGTATGCCTTAAGGTCGATATAGCCCCCGGCCTTAAGCCACTCCACCTTCTTGTCATAGGCATAGTTAACCGTCTTTAATGTGTCGCCAAGCATGGCATTGCGTTTTATCAGTCCGGTGTCGCCAAGCTTCGGCATGAAAGTGCCGCGGTGTTTGTAGATGGTAGACACCACATATTTGTAAAACAGAAACAGCTGCTTTATGTCGAGCAAAGGCGATATGTAATGATCAAGCGATGCGGTGATATCCTGCACCGCATTCATCCATATGGCATTGCCTATGTCCTCCTTACGCGGGAAATGGTATGTTATATTGCCGGGACTCAACTCAAGCGACGCCGCCAGAGTGTCAACCCTGAACTCCGACATGCCAACATCGTTTATAAGCTCGCTCGCCTTGTCTAAAATCATCTGCCTGGTGGAGATGCCCGAATGTCCCACCTCCACACCGTTTATGCTCTTCTTAGGACCTCTTTTCATATCTTGATGCTATTGATTTATTATATGAAGTTATTAATATTATTCCCTGTCTAACCCCAAACCACTCCCCATCCCTCAAAAACCTTACCACTCAATACGTGATTACTGTCTCAACATGCAGAACTGTGATTTTTTTGTTTAATATAATATCGCTGAGAATATTCTTTTATTATACACCTAACCTATTTTTTACCGGACATCACTTGCGGTATTGCCGCTTCTACTAACACACTGCACTGCCCGCTATGTATTGGCTTCACTGCCGTTACGGGTTTGCTGGAACTGCCGTTATTTTGCTGGCACTGCCTCCGGCGGCCCTTCCGGGGGAGGGGTCGCGGACCCCGTTTTGATATGTTTGAGGAACAACTAAGAACAGAAGTACGAAAGATATGGATAAAGGCGTTCGACTATCGTCTCTCACCTTTATCCATATCTTTCGTTTTGGGCCTAAGGAGTGGTCCTAAATGATATTAGGCAGGGGCAGGACTCTCGACGGAAAAGAGTGCGGAAGAAGTTCGGCAAAGCATAACAGCAGAGAGGCAAAGCACGCACAACTGAATCACCAGCCAGCGCCGGGCCAACTCTAACCCTTACGCAAGCCCTCGGGGAAGAATCAAAGAAATCAAAGAACCAAAGAATTAATCATTGGCGGACACAACGCACGCTAAAACCGGTCTGCCTATTGCCGCCATCTACGTACAAACCACTGCTATCGAAGTACAGGTAGTACGCGCTGCTAGAACCAAGCGCAACTGACGACCAATAGCCGCCCCACGTACCCGCACCGCTCAACGAACCGGACGAGTAGTAACGGTAACCGACAGCGGGAAACTCCACGGAATTAGAGGGGCGTTATTAGTTGGGTGCAGGTTTTTGGGGTTAGGTGTTTTTTGTTTCGGAAAGCTTTGCCCGCATGGCTTTACACCCGGCAGGGCGGTTTGATAGTAACGGAACCTCACTATTATTTGACCAAGTAGTTTTGTTCCGCGGGGGCTTTCGCACAGGTAGTTTTTGTACCGCATGGCTACCGCACCGGCAGGGCGGCGAGGCACGAGCCGCAACGGGCCGACCCTCCCCCCGCGGAGGCCCGTAATCCCGTCACGCTATTATAGGCAGTGACTAAGTCGCGGCGGTTATGCGCGTCACTTTCACGCTTGCCTCCGCAGGCTCGGCCCGTGGCTCCTCCACGCCAAAGGCACGTACCGGCCAACCCAAGGTGCTGCACGTCTTTGTCACTCACCACGCCAGACCATCATCACGCCCTCGACCTCCTCGCCGATGAGGCCGGCGCCAGCGCCGGCCCACCGCGGTCTGAGTGAAACGAAACCGCACACTATTCCTTATCGCCGGCATAACGAAGTATGCCGTAAGCAAGAATTCCTTATGCCCGGGCTGAGGAACGAAGCCCGAGCGGCCCGGAGCCTCCGCCCAACGGAGGGCCGCAGCCCCGCACAGCAACATATATGACAGTGAATTAGGGGCGGCAGTGATGCTCTTCATTTTCACGCTGTGCCCTCCGCAGGCTCCGCGCCGCTCTCCGCTGTGCCGGTGGTTGCGGCTGTGCGGCTTATGGTTACCGCTCTGCTGTTATGATTTTCTGTTTTGTTTCCGCACCCTTTCCGTCGAGAGTCATGGCCCATGTTGAATATCTTCCAGGCACTCAGCCCAAGGGCAAAAAACGAAAGATAGGGGTAAAGGTGTGAGACTAAAGTCGAAACACCTTTACTCCTATCTTTCGTACTTATCCGCTTAGTTTGCCCTCAAACATATCAAAACGGGGTCCGTGACCCCTCCCCCGGAAGGGCCGCCGGAGGCAGTGCCAGCAAAATAACGGCAGTGCCAGCAACATAACGGCAGTGCCAGCAAACCATCACCGGCAGTACCGGCAAGTCATCCCCGGCAGTTCCGTATTGTCAAGTGGGTTAAGACCACTTGACGAGGGCGAAGTCCATTCTGTTAGGCAGCTCGGGGTTGTAGGCATATACCCTTATTGCCACGTCGAACGAGCCTGTTTTCTGAGGCGACACTTCGGCCGAGTAATAAGCCTTGCCATCTTCGCTCTTGGTACAATTGAGAGGCAACACCTCTATCAGGTCGACGGGGTTGTTGTCGACAATGGTTCGAGCCACGACCATCTCTACGCCTATGTCGCCTACGGAGAGGTCGCCGAGCTCTATGACCACCTCAGACTTGTAGGTATGTCCTGTCACAATGGCCTCTTTAGCCACATCGTATGTCTTAGACTCGACAATGTGCATGGTGTCCCAGCCGCGACTTATGCGACGCTTCCAAGCGGCAATGCGGCGTGCTTTCGAGAAGTTGTCGGCCACCATCTCGTGATTGCGCTCCGACAACTTGCCATAGAAGCGGTCCTGATAATCTTCTATCATGCGTTTGGTTGTGAAGTTGGATGCGACATCAGATATCGAGTTCTTGATGTAACCGACCCACTGCGAAGATACGCCCTCGGCGTCCTTGTTGTAATATGCGGGTGCTATCTCCTCTTCAATGAGGGTGTAAATGGTCTCGGCGTCGAGTTCGTCCTGACGGCGCTGGTCTTCAAATGTGCGCTCCATGGGCAACATCCAGCCGGCATCTTTCTTGTAACCTTCAACCCACCAACCGTCGAGTACGCTGAAGTGCAACACGCCGTTCATCACGGCCTTCTCGCCCGATGTACCCGAAGCCTCAAGGGGACGGGTGGGGGTATTCATCCAGACGTCGACACCCTGTACCATGCGGCGGGCCACCTCCATGTCGTAATTTTGCAGGAATATTATCTTACCCTCAAACTGAGGCATTGCCGACACCTCCACTATGCGCTTGATGAGGTCCTGCCCCGGCTTGTCGTTGGGGTGGGCCTTGCCGGCGAATACGAACTGCACGGGACGTGTGGGGTTGTTGACGATGCTTGCCAGACGGTCGAGGTTGGTGAATAGCAGATATGCGCGCTTGTAGGTGGCAAAACGACGTGCGAAACCTATGGTAAGGGTCTGCGGATTGAACTGCTCAAGTATCTTGACCATCTGTGTGGGCGAATCGAAACGATAGAGGGCGCGGTTCTTGACGCGACGTTTGATGTGCGCCACCAGTTTCTCTTTGAGTACCATGCGGGCATCCCACAGCTCCTTGTCGGGCACGTTGTAAATACCGCGCCATATAGACTGGTCATAGTAGTGCGACGTGAGGGCATCACCCATCACACGCTTGTATATCTCCTGCATGTTGGATGCCGTCCACGTGGGGAAGTGAACGCCGTTGGTCACATATCCTATGTGAAGCTCGGGCTTGAAGTAACCGGGCCACAAGCCTCCCAATATATCTTTCGACACCTCGCCGTGCAACCAGCTCACGCCGTTGACCTCCTGCGACATGTTACATGCCAGGAAACTCATTGAGAAGCGCTCGTTGGGATCGTGAGGATTGATCTTGCCCAGGTTTATGAACTGCTCCCATGTTATCTTAAGATCTTCGGGCATACGGTTCATATACTGACGTATCATATCCTCGGGGAAAGAGTCGTGACCGGCAGGCACGGGCGTGTGGGTGGTAAAGAGCGACGAGCTGCGCACCACTTCGAGCGCCTCGCTGAACGACAAGCCGTTACGCTCTATAAGGTCGATGGCACGACGCAAGCCTATGAAGGCGGCATGACCCTCGTTGCAGTGATATACGTCGGCTGATATGTTCATCTGGTTCAACGCCTTGATACCGCCAATACCCAACAGTATCTCTTGCTTGAGGCGGTTCTCCCAGTCGCCGCCATAGAGATGATATGTTATGGTTCGGTCTTCGTGCATGTTGAGGTTGTCGTCGGTGTCGAGCAGGTACAGCTCTGTGCGACCCACATCGCAACGCCACAGACGCGCCTTGACCTCACGGCCGGGATAGTCGAGGCTTATGGTCATCCACTCGCCGCCGCCACCGCGCACCGGTGTTATGGGCAGCTTGAAGAAGTTCTGAGGCTCATATCCGGCCTCTTGCTCGCCGCTCGACGATATCTTCTGCGTGAAGTAACCGAAGCGGTAAAGCAGGCCCACAGCCACCATGGGTATGTTCTTGTCGCTGGCCTCTTTGAGGTAATCGCCGGCCAGTATGCCCAAACCACCCGAATATATCTTAAGCGAGCTGTGAATGCCATACTCCATGCTGAAATAGGCTATGCGGGGACCTGTGGCATTGGCTTTCTGCGCCATATAGTCGCGGAAGGCGCCATATACGGCATCCATGCGGCCGAGGAAGTCGGCGTCGTTTTCCAGCTCTTGCAGACGCGCCAGTGTCAGGTTGTCCAACAGAGCTATGGGGTTACGCTCCAGCTCAAGCCACAGTTTGGGGTCTATCGACTCGAAAAGATCGCGGGCTTCAAGGGTCCACGACCACCACAGGTTGTGCGACAGCTCGTCTAAAGGACGCAACCTCTCGGGCAGGTCTCGTTCTATCAGCACGCGGTTCCATGAGGGAGCCGAGCCGAGTATGCTCTGCTGACGCAAATATGTTGCCTGCTCGTGTATCTCGCCGCCGTCCATTACAGACTGGCTTATGTTCATGTCCGATTCGTTCATTGCCATTTGATATGCTTTATAATAGTTTACTATCAGATTTTTCCACAGCGCGCTCTTGGCGAGGTTTTGTGCCTCATTTCGCAGACGCTCCAGCTCTTCGGGCGAGCTGTTGGCATATAGCCTCAACTGACGGGCTATGTCTTCTCTCACCGAGCCGTCGTCAAAGTCGCTACGCTCTATCACGCACACGCCCTCATGGTTTTCAGAGTGATCAATTACCCAGCGACCGAAGCCCGCCAGCGATGTCGTTATGCTCGGCACGCCGAAGGCGATGCTCTCCAAGGGGGTGTAGCCCCACGGCTCGTAATATGACGGGAACACCGTCATGTCAAAGCCCGGCAGCATCTCATAGTAATGCTTGTCAAATATGCCGTCGGCTCCGTTGAGATAGGCCGGCACGAACATGACGTTCACCTTGCCGGTGCTTTCAAGCAGGCCGCTGTTGCGCAGATGCGTTATTATGGCGTCGTTGTCGTAATCGCCCATATAGTGGGTGACGTTGCGTATCACATAACCGTCGGCCTGGAAATCACCGCCTGCCAGATAGGTCTGCAAATCTTTACGCGGACCTAAGTTCCACCCCGGCACCAGTATGTATGCCAACACGTCGCGTTCAAGCGAGCCGTCGTTGTTAAGGGCCGCCAAAGAGTCTATGTATTCGTCAAGCCCCTTGTTCTTGAACTCGTAACGACCGCTTGTGCCTATGATGAAAGGCTCTTTGTCATACTTCTTGCCGAAAGCGGTCTCGGCAATGCGTATGAACAACTCGCGGGCCTGGCGACGCTTGACCTCCAACATGGCCTTGTCCCACACCATGTTCTCTTCAAAGCCGTTCGGCGTTATCACGTCGGCAGCCTTGCCCAGCAGCGCCTTGCATTCCTCTGACGTTATGGCACTCACGGTGGTGAAACAGTCGCAGTTGTTGGCCGCCGCCGCCTCTATCGAGTGCTTGGCCCTGACGCCGAAACGGTGCGACATCTCGTCGGGGTTGAATGAGTTTATGTCGCTGTAAAGGTTAAGCCCGTTGCCGGCAATGCTGCGCCCCAACACCGTGGCATGGGTGGTAAATACGGTTGCTATTGACGGTGCGGCCTTCTTAAGATAGAGCACGCCGCTGCATGTCATCCACTCGTGAAACTGAGCCACCACCTTGTGCTCGGGACGGCAGTTGGCCGACACGAAACTCTCTATAACGCGAGCGGCGGCATAACCGAACAGCACAGGCTCTATGTAGTCCCACCCGCCGCTTATCGAGTCGACCTTATAGTCGTCCCACAGACGACCGAGCAACTCGTCTTTCTTGGATATGTAACTTGCGAAATCGACCAATATCACAATGGGGCTGCCTTCGATCTTCCAGCGGCCTATGCGCAGACGCATGCCGTCGCCGTAAGCGTTCATGCGCCACTGCTTGAACATCTCGGTGTCCTCTTCAAACTCAAGGCCCTGGGCTTTGTTGTCGCGCCCCAAGTCGGGGCCTATGGTTATGTAATGGTCTGAGAATCTTTCTTTTAACGTGTATGCCTTGGTCGATATGACGGTATATATGCCGCCTATCTTGTTGCATACCTCCCAGCCTGTCTCGAACAGATAGTCGGGGTATTTGTACACAGGTTCACTCATATTGGGTTAAGCTATTGTTTTTCAGTTACTTTATTTCAACACCACCCCCATTTGGGGGCACTAAGAAACCCCAAAGGTAATTATTTTTCCCATGATTGCAACTAAATTTTCCCACGACATGCCGCCGCCACGGCGCCCAAAAAAGTTGTCGGCGGCAGGACATCAACCCCGCACACCGACTCCGTTGCTAAAGATATCTATCCAGAAGCGCCGCCATCTGATCGCGCATCTGACGTGCAGCCTCCCCTGCCGCATCGGCAAATCCTGCCGACGAATCGGCGTAAATTATACCTCTCGACGAGTTGACAAGCAACCCGCATTTTCCGTTCATGCCGTAACGGGCCACATCTTCAAGGCTGCCGCCCTGCGCTCCTACGCCCGGCACAAGCAGGAAATGGTCGGGCACTATCTTGCGCACATCGCCCAACATGTCGGCCTTGGTGGCACCCACCACATACATCATGTTGTCGACATTGCCCCAACGGCTCGACTTGTCCAGAACCGTCTGATAGAGCCTTTGTCCCGATAACGTCTGTTCCATCTCGAAGTCAGAGGCCGACGCATTGGATGTAAGGGCCAGCAATACAGCCCAGCGACCCTTATAGTCGAGAAAGGGCGCGACGGTGTCAAGGCCCATGTAGGGCGACAGTGTCACCGCATCCACGTCGACCGTCTCGAAAAAGGTGCGGGCATACATCTTGGAGGTGTTGCCTATGTCACCGCGTTTGGCATCGGCAATGATAAATATCTCGGGATATTTATGACGTATATACTCCACCGTGCGCTCAAATGCCCGCCATCCCTCCAAGCCTGCCGCCTCGTAAAAGGCAAGATTGGGCTTGTACGCCACCGAACAGGGTGCCGTGGCATCGACAATGGCGCGGTTGAAATCAAACATGCCGTCGCCATCCTTGCTCAAATGGCCGGGCAACTTGCGTATGTCGGTATCCAACCCCACGCACAAAAAACTCTTTTTGGCAACAATCTGCCCGAATAATTCCTCCGATGTCATATCCCTTGTTTTAATTGACTCATCTGTAAACACCCGCCGGCCCCCACTGCCTCAGCACTTGCCTATTGCCACAACTCCCTGATATCTGTTTGGCCTCAGCCCTACTCTCTCCCTGTACAAGTCAAGCCACCACGCCAGGCCGTGCCCCCCTGCAACCTCTTCAGGAGCCGCCTACTCTTCGGCCGCCGCTTTGAGGCGTTCGGCATTCTCGGCAAACTGAAGCTTGTCTATTATCTCCTGTATGTCGCCGTCCATTATGGCGCCGAGGTTATACATGGTGAGATTTATGCGGTGGTCGGTCACACGCCCCTGCGGATAGTTGTAGGTGCGTATCTTGGCCGAGCGGTCGCCGGTAGATACCATGGTCTTACGCTTGGACGATATTTCGTCGAGATATTTCTGATATTCAAGGTTATATATACGTGTACGCAGCTCTTCCAATGCCTTGTCAAAGTTTTTGAGTTGCGATTTCTGGTCTTGGCACTGCACCACAATACCCGTGGGTATGTGCGTAAGTCGTATGGCCGAATAGGTGGTGTTGACCGACTGTCCGCCCGGACCCGAGGCACAGAATGTATCTTTGCGTATATCCTCCATCTTAAGGTCTATGTCAAACTCTTCGGCCTCTGGCAACACCGCCACCGACGCCGCCGATGTATGCACGCGTCCCTGAGTCTCGGTCTGAGGCACACGCTGCACGCGATGCACGCCCGACTCATACTTGAGGGTGCCGTAGACGTTATCGCCGCTCACCTTGAGCACAATCTCCTTATATCCGCCCGAGGTGCCTTCGCTCACGCTCGTGGTCTCGCAGCGCCAGCCTCTCTTCTCGAAATAACGCGTGTACATGCGCAACAGGTCGCCCGCGAATATGGCAGCCTCGTCACCGCCGGCACCGCCGCGTATCTCCAATATGGCATTCTTGGAGTCTTGTGGGTCGGCAGGTATAAGCATCAGCTTTATCTCCTCTTCAAGCGCCTCTATCTGCGGTTCGAGTGTCTCTATCTCGCCCTTGGCCATCTCGCGCATCTCCTCGTCTTTCTCCTGCGCCACGATATCCTTGGCCTCAGCCAAGTTGCTGAGGGCTATGCGATAACGCTCGCTTGCCTCAACCACAGGACCCAGCTCCTTGTACTCCTTGTTGAGCTGCACATAACGCTTCATGTCAGAGATAACCTCAGGGTCGGTTATCTGCTCGGCGATGGTTTCATATTTGGCTTTTATGCCCTCTAACTTGGACAACATAGATTTATCTGCCATATATCACATTTTTTCGTTCACAGCCAAGACAACGCCTCGGCGCGCGACAAAAATAGTCTTTTTCTGCCAATTTTCAAAGCGCCAGCCACATGCACACTCTTAATGACACTCCTTTTTGTGCCTTTTGTTGGTCTTTTTAAGAACTCCGGCACCATCTTAGCCCAATATTGCTTATTTTTGGAGCCTCGGACAGGAGCGTTGCCGACACAGACACCGTGAATAAACCGATGTTCATGAAGCGACGGCAGATGACGGTCGGTCACAAAACGTCTGCACACGGCACCGCCCGCCTGACAGACGATTTATCACACAGGGTTATGAAAAAGACAATAATACTGACCTGGCTACTGCTATTTTTTGCCATCTCGGCCACCTCTTATGCCCAGAATGTGGGTGTTGTGCTCAGCGGCGGCGGCGCCAAAGGACTTTACCACATAGGCGTACTCAAGGCGCTGGAAGAGAACGGCGTGCCTGTCGATTACATCACCGGCACATCAATGGGCGCCATAATAGGGGGTCTGTATGCGGCGGGATACTCGCCCGAGCAGATGGAGGAGATATTCAACTCGCCCGAGGTGCTCGCATGGGTGTCGGGCAAGATAGAAGATCGCTATCTCTATTTCTACAAGAAGCAGCCCGTCACCCCCTCACAGATAAACATCGACTTCAACATCGACCGCTCTGACATGCTCGACGAGCACCTCATCTACAACGACAGCCTGTGGCATGCTTCCGCACCCTCAGACACCCTGCGCCGCAAGCCCAAAGGACGCATTGCCTTCTCGTTCTCGCGTCAGAGTGCCTCCAAGGAGTCGTCGCCCTCAATGTCACTCATCAGCACCACATCGCTCGACGTGGCCATGCTCGCCTACTTCACCTCGTCAACAGCATACTCGGGCGGCGATTTCAACAAGCTGTTCGTACCTTTCCGCTGCGTGTCGACCAACATATACGGCAAAACACCCCATCTGTGGTCGTCGGGCGACCTTGGCACCGCCATACGCTCGTCTATGGCCATACCGTTGGTATTCCCGCCCGTTACCGTCGACTCCATGCTCATGTATGACGGCGGCATTGTCAACAACTATCCCTGGCGAGAGACCCTTACCGAGTTCTCTCCCGACATACTCATAGGCAGCATCTGCGTCTCGGGCAAACCCGACATATCGACCTTCTCGGGCCAGATAGAGATGCTCACCACCAACAAGACCGATTACTCAATACCCGACTCGATAGGCATAACCATATCGCGCGCCATGGACGTGGGAGTGATGGACTTCCGCAAGGCCGAGTATATCATAAGCCGCGGTTATGACGACGCCATAGCCTCCATGCCCGTGATAATGGAGCGCATAAAACGACGCGTACCCAAAGAGAGAGTTGAAGACATGCGCGCCTTTTACCGTTCGCAGCTGCCCAAAGAGACAATCAAGTCGCTCAAGATAGAAGGACTCACACCCGCCCAGAAGCTATACATCAAAAGACAGCTGTCTGACCGCAACGGCGACGGTCAAGACGAAGAGATAGACATGGACACCTTCAAGGCCGACTATTTCAAGATAGTGTCAGAGGGATTCCTCACATGCGGACTGCCCGTGGCCAACTACTGCGACTCTCTTGACGGTTACCGCCTGCGTCTGCACATACACAACAAACCCGACTTCAAGGCCATGCTCGGGGTCAACATATCATCAACATCGGTCAACCAGGCCTATCTCGGCTTTCAGTACCACAACCTGGGACGCATAAGCCTCACGGCCACACTCGACGGTTACATAGGCGGCTTCTATTCGGCCGCCCAACTGTCGTCACGCTTCAATTTTTATGGCGGCCGCACCCCGTTTTACGTCGAGAATGCCCTGTCGTACAACTTTTACGACTATGGCCGCGGCAACACCCAAAGCATAACATATAAAAAGCCGTCGCAGCACTACCTGCGCTACAACGACCTCTATCTTAGCGCCGCCATAGGCACCCCTGTGGGCCGGCTCTCTAAAATGGAGTTTCGTGCCGCCCTGGGGCACGACCGCTACGGCTATTTCCCCGCACAGGCGGTGACCGACAACCAGACATACGACATATCGGGCTTCAACTACTTCACGGCCAACCTGTCGCTGGAGCGCAACTCTCTCAACTATCCCGTATATCCCACACAGGGACTCCACCAGAACATCTCTATCTTTGCCACCTCACAGCGCGAGAAATATCAGCCCGGCTCAGTCTCTATGGACCAAGGCCTCGAACTGTCGTTTCACCGCAGCTTCTGGGCCGGCGCCCGATTCTCGCGCGATGACTACTTCATATTAGGACGCCACTTCAACATCGGCTACAGCATCGACGCAATATACTCTACAACACCGCGTTACTCCAACAGTTACATTGCCGCAGTGTCTGCACCGGCCTTCACCCCCACACCCCACAGCAAGACCCTGTTTACACCAGAGTTTCACAACAACAGCTATATTGCCGCCGGCATAATGCCAATATTCAAGATAAACGAAGAGGCATACCTCAAAGCCTCGGCATATTGCTTCAAGCCCAACATAGAGAACTGGAGCAACCTGCGCTCAAACATGAAATACATTGTCGACGTCTCGATAGTGTACCAGTCGCTGATAGGTCCTATAAGCCTATCTTACTCCTATTACACACTCTCGCAAATGAGACGCAACTATGTAATGTTCAATATAGGCGTGCTGCTCTTCAAACCCAAAGGAATAGTGCTCTGACCTCGCCAACCCCAAACAGGCCTCCGGCGGCGCTACTTTCGCCACCAAGCTGCCATCTGAGTGCAATGGTACACGCGCGGAGTCACACGGCAAATTCTACCAGTGGGGCATCAATGTGGCGTGGAATACCACAGGTGCGTTAGGCGGCGCCACTCCGAGCGGGTCATGGAACACGTCGACTTACCCCAGCAACTGGAATACCCACCCGTGCCCGGAGGGTTACCGTCTGCCTACTAACACAGAGTTCCAGAATCTCATTAATGGCAGTACTGTCAGTCGCGGAGGAGGATGGAACTCATCCGATTATGGATATATCAAGTTCACCTCCGGCTCTAATTCCGTGGAGTTTCCCGCTGTCGGAGAGCGTTACGTCTCGTCCGGGACGTTGTATGTCGCGGGTGAGAGCGGACTCTATTGGACGTCTGTTGCGAAAAGCTCTTCTGAGGCATACAGACTGAACTTCAATAACAGCGATTTGGGTGCTGGACTTAGCGGCTATAAGCAGTACGGTCGTAGCGTGCGTTGTGTCCGCTAAATATTAATACTTTGGTTCTTTGATTTCTTTGATTCTTCCCCGAGGGGTCACAGACCCTTTCGATAGTCTGCCGGAGCGGGGGCAAGTACATGGTGAACTTTGGCAGTGAGGCGTGAAATAGGCAGGGCGGCTGCTCAGGTTGCGCACTTAACGCCCCTTTAGCGTGAAGGAGCCACGGGCCGAGCCTGCGGAGGCAAGCGTGAAAGTGACGCATTTCACTACCGTGACTTAGTCACTGCCTACAATTGCGTGGCGGGATTACGGGCCTCCGCGGGGGGAGGCGAGGCCCGTTGCGGCCTCGTGCCTCGGCCGCCCTGCCGGTGCAGAATTATTCTGCCCAACCAATAATGTCTCTATAATTCCGTGGAGTTTCCCGCTGTCGGTAACCGTAACTACTCGTCCGGTTCGTTGAACAATGCGGGTACGTGGGGCTACTATTGGTCGTCAGTTGCGGCCAGTTCTAGCAGCGCGTACTACCTGCTCTTCCTTAGCAGTGATTTGGGCGTGGGCTACTACAATAGGCAGGGCGGTTTTAGCGTGCGTTGTGTCCGCTAAATATTAATACTTTGGTTCTTTGATTTCTTTGATTCTTACCCGAGGGGGGCACAGACCCCTTCTGACAGCCTGCCGGGGCCAAAGCCTGTCGGTGCAGAAATAGTCACAAAAAACATATCTTTGTAACCGGTAATACAGCTAAGACATTGTCATGACATTAAGCGAACTTTACAGCCACATATCGGCATCACTGTCCGAGGTTATGGATCGTCGTGAGGCGGCGGCTGTATCCATGGTGCTGCTCGACCATTTCGAGACGGCAGACAGAACAGATCTTATAGCCCATCCCGAACGCGAATGTGTCGCATCGCAGTACGATGTGGAGAGTGCGTTAACGAGAATCAAGCAGGGAGAACCCGTGCGTTATGTCACCGGATACACATTTTTCATGGGTCGCAGGTTTTCGGTTGACAACAATGTGCTGATACCACGACCCGAGACCGAAGAGCTGGTATCCATGATTGCAGAACAATGGCGCGGTGTCGATAAATTACGATTGACCGACATAGCCACCGGCAGCGGAGTGATAGCCATAACCCTTGCGCAAGAGCTTGGTGCCGAGGCCCTGGGACTGGATATCAGCGCAGGAGCTCTTGCCGTAGCGCAAGAGAACAGCCGGCGACTCGGATGCCGTCAGGTGCGTTTCTGCCGGTGCGACATACTCAAATGTCACTCACTCGATATGGCTGACATAATAGTAAGCAATCCGCCATACATACGACACAGCGAACGCAATGAGATGAGCAACACCGTGTTGGAACATGAGCCCCACTTGGCCCTCTTTGTACCCGACAACGACCCTCTGTTGTTCTACCGCAAGATAGCCACCCTTGCTGCGGCGTCGCTGTCGCCATCAGGCATGCTATACTTCGAGATAAACGAGGCTTTCGGTGCAGAGACCGCCGATGTGTGCGTGAGGGCCGGACTCTCTGACGTCAAGATATATCGCGACATGTTCGGTAAAGAGCGTTTTGTCAGCGCAGTCAAAAAATAGGGCATTATTACCTTTGTAACAAGACAATAGGCATATATTACCGGTTATGAGATATAAGAGAGGATATAAAAAAGATGTCGTCAAACGGGAAGTGACCCCGTCGGAGGCGGCAGACAAACTAATGGTACTTTGCTCGCGTGGCGAGAGGTGCTGTTATGATGCCATAAGGCTGATGACGCGCTGGGGTGTTGATGCTCAGGCACAACGTGACATTGTAGATATGTTGGTCGAACAGCGTTACATCGACCAGGAACGTTACACACACGCCTTTGTGGAAGACAAGATACGTTTCTCGGGCTGGGGCGACTATAAGATACGAGCAGCCCTCAGAGCCAAACGCATAGATGACGAGTTGATAGATGCGGCAATAGAACTCTTTTCAGACAGTGATGAGAGACACCGCAGGCTGGTCGAGATGCTGTCATACAAAAAGCGCGGCATTAACGCCAAGAACGATTACGACCTTAAAGGCAAACTGCTCAGATTTGCCGCCTCACGAGGATTCGGATATGAAGAGGCCCTAAACGCAATAGAAGAGGTGGTCAAAGACGATATGTAACCGCTTTTGTTTTCCCTGTGCCCTTCAGACACACAACTGTTTTCAATTAGGAGGAGTTTCCCGCTGTCGGTGGCCGTAGCGGCTCGTCCGGTTCGTTGACATACGAGGGGCGCGAGGGCTACTATTGGTCGTCAGTTGCGCGCAGTTCCGGCGGCGCGTACTACCTGTACTTCGGTGGCAGTGATTTGTACGTGGGCAATTACTACAGTATGCACTACGGTTTTAGCGTGCGTTGTGTCCGCTAAATATTAATACTTTGGTTCTTTGATTTCTTTGATTCTTCCCCGAGGGAATCAAAGCCCCATTCTGACAGTCTTACGGGGCAAAAGTCCGGAAACGGACATTGACATCACTCTCCGCTCTTGACACTGTATTTCTCTGGCTGTACAGTCGATTGCTTGTCTGTGTCAGACGCTTTTTTGCGGCGGTGACGGTAACGGCGTCGAGGACTCTCTTTGACATTCTTTTTAGCCGCAGTGACACTTGCATTGACAACAGCAACGGGTATATCTTTTCTGTCGGCCATGAGCTTTCTGTATATCATGAGGCATATCCACGCGTCGGTAGCGGCATATATGCGTTGCGCCTCGGTGAGATTGACAGCATTCCAGTTGCTAAGACGCTGGGCCTTTGATATACGCAAGCCAAGCACTATGGCGCATATCTTCTTAAGCCCCATCTCCTCTATGCCGAAATGGCCGACCAATGACTGCAAGTCTACAAAGTTTTGCGGACAGAGAGTGCGGTTTACCGTCTGCATGCGGTTGATATCGTCGCCTATGGCCAAACCCACCTTGACTATTGTGCGGCTCTGAAGCACCTCTACTATCTCTGACGACAACGGACACAGGTTGACCCTGAAGAGGTATGCGCGGTCTGGTCCCGATAGCTGTACCAGCGATATGGTGCTTCTGACACCCTTTACAAATACCACACGGCTCTCTGTGTCGAAGCCTATGACATCCAACGAGGACAAATAAGCGGCGGCCTGACTCTGATCAGGACCGTCGACAATGATTATCTCACCGTCGAAAGCCGTCAAAGACAGGTCGTTAACCTCTTCGTTAGAGATGCTGGCCCGATATTTTCCCTCTCTGTTCTCCATTTGTCTGCAAATATAAGAATTAAATACGTAAATCGTTATCGAGACATTACAAAACACCTTGTGAACAACTTGCACACATGTTATGCCGGTTGCCGACACCTGACATCACCCCTCTTCAATTGTTACGCCACACAATCAGCCTCACCGCATAACCCAAACCGCTCTCTTACCCCACCTCTGCCTCTTACGCAAGCCCTCGGGGAAGAATCAAAGAAATCAAAGAACCAAAGTATTAATATTTAGCGGACACAACGCACGCTACGACCGAGCTGCTTATTGCGGCTACTCACGCTCAAATTACTGCTACTGAAGTACAGGTTGTACGCGTCGTTAGAATAATACGCAACTGACGACCAATAACGCCCGTACGCACCCGCGCTGCTCAACGAACCGTCCGAGTAGTTGCGGTAACCGACAGCGGGAAACTCCACGGAATTAGAGCCGGAGGTGAACTTGATATATCCATAATCGGATGAGTTCC
>JAIECQ010000191.1 GCA_029068395.1 Rikenellaceae bacterium | reverse complement strand
GCCCGGCAGACATCCGGATGACCTCTTTCTCGATTTCCGAAGAATTCCTCCGCAGGATATTTTTCATCAAAAAAGAAGGCCTCGTGCGCTCTCTTGACATAGTGCTCGATTTCAAAGCCACAAACAAGACCCTGAAGCTATGGCCGTTCATCGCCCAGACAATCGGACGGTGTCACCTCGCAGACAACCACTCAAAAATCCTCCTCGTATCGAACGAGGCATGGAAAGTTGCCGTGGTGATGTCGCAGAACCTTACGAGGGGCAATCGCTATGAGTCCGGATTCATCACCACGGACACCACCGTATTTGACAGCCTGCATCAGCAGCTCGATTATGTAATAACCCGCCAATCAGTGCCATTCCATGACATATTCAGCCAGACAGTTGACCACCATTGAACAGATGGCGGCGCTCTACATCACCCCCACCGAAATCGCCATAACACTTGACATCCCGGAAGAAGAATTTAAAAGCGATATCGCAATGGCCGACTCTCCGGCCCGAAAGGCCTATCTCCGTGGTAAACTATCTCAGAAAATCGAAATCCGGAAACAGATGGCCATGCTCGCCCGTGTCGGTTCGCCTGCAGCTCTGGAGATGTCAGAGCGGGCGTTGCTCGATATGGAAGATGACGAATAGCGAAAACACATCATTCCTCTATGCCGAACCTCCTCTCTCCGCTTGAGGCCTGCAAGGTTGATCTCTTTGCAGCCGAAAACGAACTCCGCGACAAATACCCCTTGGCACTCGCAGAACGCGTTCTGCGCCTTCGCGAGATGTACAACTACTGGCTGGCGAACCCTTCGATGAAGGACCGCCAGTTGCGCGACGCCATAATGTCACGCTTTGACGTGTCGCAGTCAACCGCATACTCCGACATAAACATCATCCATCAGCTCGTGCCGCTGCTCTCGCAGAAATCACGCGATTTCCACAGGGCGCGTGCAAATGAAATGTTTCTGGAGACATATGCAATGGCCAAAGCCCGGAAGGATACAAAGACCATGGAACGCGTCGCCTCCTCATACGCCAAATATAACCGTGTTGACATGGAGGACGAGATGGCCATGCCGTATGACGAGATTGTTATTCAGCCCTTCTGCGCCACCCTCGATGTCCGAGTCCTCGGCCTTGAACCTATTCCTGATGTCTACAGTCACATCGCCAAGCTCACCAAGGAGCTGTCTCGCGATTTCCGTGACATTGAGGACGTGGAGTTTGAAGAAGCTGACCTTGAAGAAAAACAACTTTTTGCACCGCTCTCCGATGGAAATGATCAATCCCAAGGCTAAACCGACATACTTCAACCGCCCGCAGCTGATGGCACAGCTCATCGCGGCCAGAACTACTGTTATTGTCGCCGGCCGCCGTACAGGCAAAACGGACTCCATCGCCGCACCGTACACGCTGAAAATGATGCAACGCATGCCCGGGTCTACAGGCGGTATAGTCGTGCCTACATTCAAGCACGGACTGACCAACACGCTCCCCGGACTCTTTGCCGCATGGGAGCGTTGGGGCTATAAAAAGGGGGTACACTATGTCGTTGGCCGCCGTCCCCCCAAGTCCTTTGCAAAGCCTATTACAGAACCCCATGACTGGGAACAGGTCATTTCCTTCTATAACGGTTCAGTGGCGGTCATTCTCTCTCAGGATCGCACAGGCGCGGCCAACTCACTCACCCTCTCATGGCTGCTTGTCGACGAAGCCAAGTTCATTGACCCAGTCCGGCTGCATGAGGAGACATTCCCGGCCAACGGAGGCATCAAGACTCATTTCTCTCGCCACTCTTTCAACCATGCCATCCTCATTCTTTCCGACATGCCCCAGAGCAAAAAAGGCTCATGGTTTCTTGAGTACGAGAAAAAGATGGATCCGAAAATCATCCGTGCCATCGAAGCCGGAGTCTACGAGCAATGGCGTCAGAAACAGAAGATTCTCGAATTAAGGAAAAAAGGCATAGAACCGCCGGCATATCTCCGGGGGCATCTTCGGCGTCTTGACGCCAACATCAACAAGCTCCGCTCGGTGGCCACCTACTACCG
Source organism: Rikenellaceae bacterium (assembly GCA_029068395.1). Classification (GTDB taxonomy): domain Bacteria; phylum Bacteroidota; class Bacteroidia; order Bacteroidales; family Rikenellaceae; genus CASDZP01. The sequence continues at coordinate 469 of JAIECQ010000191.1, read as the reverse complement.
GGAATATTCCTCCGTTGAAAACGTCGAGCTTCTGGGCGAACAATATCTCAGGGATATGAAGCGCGACCTCACTCCCCTCACGTTCCAGACCTCGATAATGTGTCAGAAAATAGGCATTGCCCGTGATGGATTCTACTCCTCCATGAAAGAGGATCATAAATACAATGACAGCGATTTCGAGTACCTCGACAATCTTGGTTTCGATTTCCAGCCCGAAGCACTCGACTGCCGGGCTGACCGCGACCTCGCCTCCTACCGGCCTCTCTGTATCGGTATGGACTACAATGCCAATATCAACTGGATCGTAGCCGGACAGCCCGATGAAAGCCTCGGACGCCTGAACATCCTCAAATCCTTCTATGTGAAATACGAGAGGAAAATTCCGGCGCTCGTGGCCGAGTTCTGCCAGTATTACGCCCATCACAAAAATAAGACAGTGGTATTCTATTATGACACCACCGCCTTAGGC
>JAIECQ010000190.1 GCA_029068395.1 Rikenellaceae bacterium | reverse complement strand
CCTCCAGCCCGAGTGGAGCGTGCGCCATAGTGTCACCCCCCTTGTCGTCGATTACGTCAAAGCCCATCCTCAGTGGCGCATAGGCCTTCAGACTCATAAGTTTATAAATATTCCTTGACGGAGCGGACCACTTGTGCTATTGTTCCATGCAAAGATAGAGTAGTGGTCATGTCATTATGACACAATAAAAATGTGTCGCGCATGGTTATTAAATAGGTTTTTGAGCTAACGAGAGGGGAGGAAAGATAAAAATTAGATCCCCAAAGAGTGTTTCTTGATAAAAATTAGATAACTTTGCATTGTCTTCGGCCTGTGAAAGCCCCGGGACATATTAACGAACAAATCATTTACATGAACAAGACAGACGAGCAAGAGGCTATAAGTGGCTTCTTCAAAGACGAGAGAGACGGTTCCGGCCGTGAGGCACGAACCGCAAGAGGCACCGCCGGCACAGGCGACAGATCTTACGACGACCGCAGACGGTCGTTCAATCCTAACTTCAGCAGAGACAACAGGTTGCGTAACTCAGATAGCCGCGATGGCCGCTTTGGACGTGGTGACCGGTCATCACATGACCGGTATGGTCGTCCCGACCGTTCTGAGCGTTTCGACCGCGACCGCCGCGACTTCCGACGTGGTGACAATGAGCGTCCCGAAGGTCGCGACTTCCATAAGGGCGGCTCGCGAGGCTATCGTGATAACGACCGTCACCAGGTAGACCGTGAGCGTCCACGCTTCGACCGCGACAATGAGCGTCGCCCTTTCAGTCGTCGTCCTGACAATGGCGGTGAGGGTAGCGATCGTCGCTTTAATCGTTTTAGTCGCAATGACCGTGACGGATTCGACGCACGAGAGGGGCGTCAGCAGAGGCACAGCCGCTTCCGTGATGGACGCCAGGAGGGTTATGACCGTGATCGCCACTCTTTCAGTCGACGCGACAATCGCGACGGCGACAGCTTTGCTACCGACCGTAAACGTCGCGCACGCATCGTCAAAGAAGAATATGTCCCCGAGGTGGCATTCACAGCCGAACCTCTGATTAACAGAGAGATAAGGCTCAACCGTTACATCGCCATGTCGGGAGTGTGTTCGCGTCGTGAGGCCGACTCATACATCACCTCAGGAGCTGTGAGCGTCAATGGCATGGTGGTCACTGAGTTAGGCACCAAGATAAATCCCGGTGACGAAGTGCGCGTAAACGACGAGGTGGTACGTGGCGAAAAGAAGGTATATATAGTGATGAACAAGCCCAAAGGTTTCGTCACTACCGTAGACGACCCCAACGCCAACGGTCACACTGTCATGGACATACTCGGCGACAAGGTCAACGAACGCATATATCCCGTGGGACGTCTCGACAAGCAGACCATGGGTGTGTTATTGTTCACAAACGACGGCGACCTCACTCGCGAACTTACCCACCCATCATACGGCAAGAAGAAGATATATCACGTATTTCTTGACAAGAATATCTCTGAAGAGGACATGGAAAAACTGGCCTCGGGAGTGGAGTTAGAGGATGGTATTGCCTTTGCCGACGAGATAAGCTACATCGGTACAAATCATAAAGAGGTTGGCATCGAGATACACAACGGACGTAACCGTATTGTCCGTCGCATGCTCGAAGCTCTCGGTTACAAGGTCACCAAGCTCGACCGCGTATATTTCGCAGGACTAACCAAGAAAGGACTGCAACGAGGATTCTGGCGCTACCTTACCGAAAAAGAGGTAATAGCCCTTAAATCAGGACAGTACAACTAAACACTGTACAGGTAGGCCCTTGCCGTCACTGCGGATAATGGTTTACTGGCACTGCCTCCGGCGGCCCTTCCGGGGGAGGGGTCACGGACCCCGTTTTGATATGTTTGAGGAACAACTAAGCGGGTAAGTACAGCTATCCCATAAATGTGTTTCGACATGCGTCTCACACATTTATGGGATAGCTGTTTTTGGCCCTTGGGCTGAGTGCCTGAAAGATATTCAACAGGGGCATGACTCTCAACGGAGATAGTGCGGAAACAAAACAGAAACAATAACAGCAGCGCTGCAACCACCGGCACAGCGGAGAGCGACCCGGAGCCTGCGGAGGGCACAGCATGAAAACGAAGAGCATCACTGCCGTCACTAATTCACCGCCATACATATTATGCACCGATATGCGGCCCTCCGTTGGGGGGATTTCCTGCCCACCGCGAGGTGCGGGCCGCTCGGGCTTCGTTCCTCAGCCCGGACATAATGAATTTTTGTTTACGGCATACTTCGTAATGCCGGAAATAATGAAAGTGTGCGGTTTTCGTTTCACTCAGACCGCTCTGCCGAGCCAAATCCTGCCGGAGGATGGGCCGGCGCCAGCGCCGGCCTCACGGGGTGAGTGTCGAGGGCGTGATGAAATTAGTCCGTGAGGAGTGAAACGGGCGGAGCGCTTTGACTGTAGCTTTTGGCAGGCTTTGTAGCTTGTGGTTTGGCTTTGTGCCTGTGCTTGCGGACATCTTACGATGAAGAATAAGACTATAGTGTAGATCTCCTGTGTATCCCTATCATTATTAAAAATTG
>JAIECQ010000019.1 GCA_029068395.1 Rikenellaceae bacterium | reverse complement strand
AAAATCCACCACCGCCCCCTCCACCGCCGCCAGTGGAGCCATGCACAACACCTGACGCGCCGCCTCATCCAAAAAAACGTCTATCGGATAGTCCAGCCCGAAGTTGGCCACCCCATCCTCCGACACCTCATCCACGCACTGCAACACACGCAGCTTTATCTCATCACGCGTCATTGTCACACCTCCCTCTCTTTCCAGTTGGGAAAACAATATCCTCTCTTGGCCACAGCCTCCCTTATGCGCCGTTCCGTCATCTTGCCCGACATGCGCACACCGAGAGTCTCTTGCGCCCACCTCAATGCCGACTGCTTGTCATGCACCTGCTCTACTGCCACGCACAAAACCATCTCATCGTCACCGGCACCACGGTTCAAGCCCTCTGCCAGCACATAGTCGCGTCCGTATGCCGACCCCGACTCCAATGCCCGCTGCACAGACTCGTTGTCTGTCGAGAAGCTGCCGTTACGCCACTTGGGAGCACGCCGTTCCCTCTCAAAGACCACCGCCACCTCTTCACCCTCCACACACACAGAGGTCACCAGCCTCACCGAATTTTTAGATATATATGTCTTCTTCATGTCACTATTATAAAAACAGAGCCTGTCATCGACATGCCGGCAACAGGCTCTTGCCATCACTACATATCACTCAAACTGCAAATATCCCTAAGCCTTGGGTTTTATTATGGCATGACACCCGGGATAACGCAACGTCAGCGCCGACACCTCCTGTATCACGCGCGCGTCGGCATTCTTCTGCCCGCTCTTCTTAAGGTCGAGCTTGGTCACGCTCATGGGCACGAACTCATGCTTTGTTATGTGCTCCAGGTCGAGTATCAGGCCGCAATCCTCCCATCCTGCCTGTAGAAACAGTGGTGCGAGCACTATGTCGAGCGACCCGAAGTAACTCTGCACCTTGCGCACATCCACGCCAAGAGCGTTGTCCTTGCCCACAGGCGCCATGTTCTTCTGAAACTCATCCACACACGAGAGCGAACGTATCAACCCCGAGCCGGCAAGCAACAGCCTGCCTGTCGAACCGTTGTTACCGTCAAACACCTCCTTCAGCCAGCCGTTATACTGCTCTTTGGTTATGCTTCTGTCGCCCGAGCCTGTGCCATACGTGAGCACCGTCTCAATGTCGCGCGTTATGCCGCGGGTGAAATAAGTGTGCTCGTTGCCCTGGGTGTACTCGCCACCCTGCCCGAAAAGCATCGACAGCTCCATCTCCATCTTCATCGACAACACGTTGACAGCCTCAAGATTTGAAAATCCCCAGCTTGCCTCCTTGCGTGTGAGACGCTCAAATGTCGACTCCTCTATCTGGGCCATGAAGTTCTGACAATACTGCCATGTCAGGCTGGGATATATAGAGAACGGCTCTGTCGATATCGCCAGCTCGCTCTTGGCCTGCCCCATGCGTATCAGCTGACATTCGGCGTCAAAGTCGGGCACCACATACTTTTCGGCGTTATCTCCGCCGGCACTGCCCCTCACGCCGCTCACCGGCACAATCTCCAGCACACCGCCCGACTTAGACACCACATAAAACATCACATCGTCCTGATGCGAACCCGTCCCGCCTATCACGGCACGATGCAAAGTGCCGGGCAATGTCAGGCTACGCATCAACAGAGTGTCGTGCACACGCCATATATCAGGACTCTCCACCTTTATGAATATCGAGTTCATCTCGGTCCCCTTATACGAGTACGACGATGCAGCATCAGCCTGCGAAGACCCAGAGCCTGCTGCCGAGCCATCCATGCTGTCGACCACCGGCTTATACGAGGCCTGATAATAGCCTATCTTCTGCGACTGCGCCTTGACGTTGTGCTTAAGGTGCCTCATTATGGTGTCGAGCGGTGTTCTCGAGGGCATCATCTCCACCACACTTTCAGATATATCCTCTTTTGTCAGCTCGGGAGCATACCGCTCTGCCGCCGCCACCGTCGCCGTTCCCGCCAGAGGGACACCCGCCGCCAATGCAAACGCCGTCATCACCTCAGACTGACCTCCCGACAACCAGGCCGCCACCGCTGAGACAATCACCACAGCCGCCACGACCCACAAAATCATCACAATCGTTCTCTTTTTCATCTCAATCAATTTAGTTGTTACTTTAATTTAACCTCATTTTACGGGCACCTTGTCAATACTCGCCCCTCATTATGCGCTCAATATATCCGCGCTTTGCCGACCGGGTGTATGCGCCGCCCGACGAGGCCGGCAAACCGTCGGTCTGCGCCGAATGCCTAAGATCCTCTATGCGCATGTTACGGCCATCCAGCACCCCTTTGTCATGCGCCTCCTGCAATCGCGTCTCCATGGTGTAACCATGCCACAGACGCTCTAACGTCTGACGGTCTATTATGCCTCTCACCACATCGGCAAACACCCCTTCGAGATAATCGGCAAAACTGTCGCACTCATCGTCAGACAACCCCTTCTCGTCATAAAAGCGCGCCACCACATGCGCGGTGCAGTCGCAGTTATGCTTGTGTTCGTCCATCGCCCGGGCATACTCCTCTCGTTTTCTCTTACGCTCGGCAAGCTCACGCTGATATGCCCCCCAGTCGTCATCTCCGCTCTGAGGCGCGAAATCGAAAATATCAGACTTCACGAGCGCCACCCTCACGGGCACCCCCTTCATCATCTCGCTGAAAAACAAGGCCAGACGCGGGTCTCGTTCCAACACCTCAAACAAACGTTCATACTCCTGCCTCATGCGCTTGTTGTCTTGCGCCATTCCTTTAAGCAGCTCAGAGGCAGAGGCCATCTCGTCACTGTCAGGCTCATGCCCCAGGCGTATGGCAAGCGCCTCCCTCACCGCCTCTTCAAGCACCTCTGTTGCTGATTTCAAATCTTTTTCCATCGACAAATCTTCACTTTAGGCGGCCGTCCGCACCTGACGACACCCGGGACCGCGACAAAACGCAAACGACCGCCAAGGTTATTATTACCGTTTACAGCCGCAAATATATCACCGCCCCCACACGATACAATCCTATTTTTGTACCATCCGTTACAATTACACGCACAAGCCACCCTTGAAGAGACAAAAAGCCTCCGTTCCCCCACACAGGAACAGAGGCATTACTCAAAACACCTGTTTTCACTTAAAGTACAGCTTTAAGTAACCGACAATAACAAAATGAATATCAATCCATTACACCAACATAAAAAATCACCGCACCCATCAAAAAGCGCCACCGCACACCCAAAACACAATCACCTAAATATCAATCCCTTAGCAAAGCCACCCTAAACCCCAAAACCCGAATCAACCCATCTACTTAAAGTACCGCATCAGGTAACCCACACCAACGCACTATAATACAACACCTTACCCCAATAAAAAAAACGCACCTGCCACCATTCGGTGACAAGCGCGTCCAAACCGCACGAAACAACCCTATTTCTTGATCTCCTTGTTTGCGAACTTATATGTCAACCCCACGCCCAACACCTCGCTGAACTGCCAGAAACCGCTTCTCATCACAGCCGGTTTGGTGTCGGTAGCCGGCTCCTTTATCCTCGATATCTGGTCGTCAAATATGAGCCTGCAATTGAAGTTGACCGACAGATACTTGAATATGCTGATATCTAACCACTGTTGCAAATCCAAGGTAGGCACGTCCTTATAGTTGTAAAAGCCCTGACCGTCGGCACGATAAACTATTATGTTCTTGTCGTTGGCCTTATCCTTCAAAATCACCTGCGTCCACTGCACACGAAGCAACATACCTATGTTGGGCTTGAACTTCTTGCCCGGATCCACACCGAAAGCCCCCTCGTCGGCAAGCCTCTGGTTGTTGACAAACAGCATGTTGCCAGACACTGGCGAAAACATCACGTTACGCTTGTCGTCAAACTTGTAGTTGAAACCGACGGCAAGGTTAAGGGTGGCCGGAGCCAGAAACTGCGACACCGGCAACTTGTCATCCACCGAGTTGTATCCGTTTGCAAACTGCGACCTGAAATCGACGTTGAAGTTGTAATACAACTTGCCCACCATCTGATAGTTGAACGAGGTGTTTATCTTAAACTGGTCCTCTGTCTTCCACGGCTTCTTGTCTTTGTTGCTCAAACCATAGGCCGCATCCCATTCGGTATTGATATTCAGCTTCTTGTTGGTGTACGAATGTTTCAGATAAGAGGTCACACGTCCGTTGAACGTATTCTCACCGCCGCTGGCCCAGTTACGGTTATATGCAAACTGGGTAAACTGCACGCTGTTTTTAAACTCGAAATAGTTATGCTCCTTCCTCCACTCGCGCTTACGGTTACGCAACAGGGCGTCGTTCACTATCTCGAAGGGCGTCTTGGTCACCTTGCTCTCGTGTTCGGGAGTAAACTTAACCTTGGCCTCCGTCTGGTCGGGTATCGTATACTGGCCGGACGCCTCCGCCCCCCCCCACACCGCCACCGCAAAACACAAAACTACAAATAATCTCATATCTCAGCTTGTAAATTTTCCCGCAAAAATATAAAAATTACACCAAACTACCCTCACGACACCCCTAAATAAGTGTCCGCCCCACTACCGGTCATCCCCTTCCAATGCCACTACCCGGCCATCCTCCTGACGCACCAACACCTGCGGCGACATGGGTATCACCATCCTGCCGTCAATGTCGATCACCCCGTAAAGCATACCCTTGCGCACAATGGCACACCCGCCGCAAAAGGCGCCGCAGTAATCATACTCCGCCTGTGTCACCATGCGGCCGCCACGGTCTATATAGCCCCACTTGCCCCCTGTCGACACAGGCGCCCTTCCCTCGAAAAAGCTGCCCATCTGACTGCACTCTACTGTAAAGAGCACCTCCAGGCGGCGGTCTATCACCTCCCAACAACCGTCAGACACGCACCTGGCCGCCAACCCCTCGCTAAAAGGCAATGCCTGCGCATAAAAGCGATCCACACCCTTGTCGGTCAAATATCCCCACTGACCCGCCAACGACACCGCAACCACACCGTCGCAATCTATATGGTCGTCAAACACATCGCAACGGCATCCCGCCTCGTCAGCCGCACACCCCGTCATGCACACCAGCACACGGTCCAGCGTACGCCTTATGTCGTAAATGGCCGGTTTGTCAGACAGCAAGGCCTCAAGCAACGCCAGCAGATGAGGCTGATGCTCCCACCTGCGGGCCTGAGCCACCACCTGACTGCAATAGCCGTCCACACAAGACTCCGTGTCAAACACAGCCCTGTCCTTATCCGACCGCCATAAGGAAGGGTCGTCACACACAGCCAATATGGTGGCCGCCGCAACAGCAATGGGATAATCGTCGCAATGGTCTGCCAGCCGCAACTCATGCGCACGAGGATGACAAAACCCCGGTGTCCCCGCCTCCGTGACGACACGACCCTCTCCACGCCGCCGCACCGGATCGAGGTCTACAATAAACATGCTGCCATGACCATCCACCATTATGTTGTCAAACTTGACATCGCAATGCACATAGGGCGACCGCAACAACTCCGACGCCAACCGCAGAAAATCCAGAGCCAACCGTCGCAACGCCTCCCTGTCGTTAAGATATACCGCCTCAGATATGGCCGACGTCAGCGAATGGCCCTCCACCCAATCCATCGACACACAGTCAAAACAACCTATCTCGCCGTTCTGGTCGGCACACACTATGTGGTCTTCCAAATAGTCAAACCCCACGAAAGCCCCGAAAGGCACCTCTGACAAAGCCCTTTTGAGCTGCCTGTAACGCTCTCTCCGACCCTCGTCGTCAAGCGTGTAACACTTCATGGCACACACCCTGTCGCCCCGTCTCACCTTAAAGACAACCGATCTGTTGCCGGCAAAATATATACCCTCTCCGTTGTCATCCCTCTCCAGACAATCATCTAAAGCCCCGACATAATTCAATATGTTAGGATATGCACGCATACCGCAAAACGACTCAAAAAACTTCTAAAAACAAAAACGCCCCGGAAAATCCGCAAAACGCACACAAAAATAATAAAAAGCACACTGTCCTCCAACACCATCCGCCACTACCGCCACCCGACACACTAAAAACCATCTCATTACACCTCGACAGCATAACAATCGCCAACATCTCACCCTTTACAATACATAAACAATCACCCCCACATCACCTTTTTCATGCCTTTTATTACTCTTGTCAGAACCACCATACCCTACCGCACAAAGCCGCACATCCGCCCACACGGCACCGCAGCAACCGCATACCCTCAATTGCCGTCCCTGCCATTGCTCTTCCCGTCTATTGAACGCTTGACAAACAGACTCCGCCCAGTTGTACACAAGCAAAGCAACCCCCTCGTCCGGCACAAGTGTCAGCTGTGTCGGATGAGGGGGTTGCTTTGCTAAATGCGGCTATGCCGCCTCGTTTCGGTTACTTTGCCGAGCGACAAAGTGACCCGCCAAAGGCAGTGCCGGCAATATCCACCACGACAGATTAGTCGTTAAGAGAGAATCTCTTGTAAGCGACAACGGTTGCGTTGGGGTTTGCTTTTTTGATGTAAGCGTCCACCGTTATCTTGTTGTCGTCTATGAGCGCCTGACCCAAGAGGGTGTTCTCGGCGAAGAACTTGTTAAGCTTACCTTCAGCTATCTTGTCGAGCATTGCCTCGGGCTTGCCGTCCAAGCGAGCCTGCTCACGGCCTATCTGACGCTCTTTTTCAATCACCTCAGCGGGGCAATCGTCTTTGCTGATGGCTATGGGAGCCATTGTAGCGGCCTGCATGGCCACGTTCTTGCCCACCTCTTCGCTCACCTCGGCATTGAAACCGATAAGAGTACCCAGCTTATTGTTAAAGTGAACGTATGTAGAGATGAATGCGGCCTCTATGCGCGCATAGTAAGCAATCTCCACCTTCTCGCCTGTCTGGCCTGATTTGTCGGTAACAAACTCAGACACAGTGTGATCGCCCACCTTAAGAGCCATAAGAGAGTCGAGGTCTGCCGCATCGTTCTTGACAGCAATGTCGAGTATCTCGTTAGCCGTTGCCACGAAAGCCTCGTTTTTAGCAACGAAGTCGGTCTCGCATGCAAGGCAGAGCATATATGCCTTTGCGCCGACATTTTTGGCAACTACCACGCCCTCAGAGGCATCGCGATCGGCACGTTTGCTGGCAATCAGCTTGCCTTTCTCGCGAATTATCTCTTGTGCGCGTTCGAAATTACCCTCAGCCTCGGTAAGTGCTTTTTTGCAGTCCATCATACCGGCGCCGGTCATCTTACGCAGTTTTGCTACATCTGCTGCTTTTATTTCCATAACTGATAACTTTTCTTTAAAAATTACGCTTCAACTGAGCTTTCAGCCTCCTCTTCGGCAGCCTCGGCCTGCTCTTCTTTCACGCCGCCTTTTCTTGCGCGGGTGCCTTTAGCCTCTTTTTTGGGGGCAGCCTCGCCCTCTTTCTCTTTCTCGACCTTACGTTCGTTAAGACCCTCGCCAATAGCCTTGGTCACCACATCCATGATGAAAGCGACAGATTTAGAGGCGTCGTCATTTGCTGGAATGACATAGTCAATGGGAGTCGGATCGCAACATGTATCAACCATTGCAAAGACGGGAATATTGAGCCTCTTGGCCTCTTTCACGGCGTTAGCCTCTTTCTGCACGTCAACGACGAACAGTGCGGCGGGAAGACGCGTAAGGTCGGCGATAGAACCGAGGTTTTTCTCAAGCTTGGCGCGCTGACGGCTCACCTGGAGCTTTTCGCGTTTTGAGAAGTTATCGAAAGTGCCGTCGGAAGCCATCTTGTCGATAGTGGCCATTTTCTTGATGGCCTTACGAATGGTGGGGAAGTTGGTAAGCATACCGCCCGGCCAACGCTCGGTCACAAAGGGCATACCCACGCTCTGAACCTTCTCTGCCACAACCTCTTTAGCCTGCTTCTTGGTTGCCACGAAGAGTATGCGGCGACCCGATTTGGCAATCTGTTTGAGAGCTGCCGCCGCCTCGTCGAGTTTAACGGCGGTCTTGTGAAGGTCTATGATATGTATCCCATTCTTCTCCATGAAGATATAGGGAGCCATTTTGGGGTTCCATTTTCTTTTGAGGTGACCGAAGTGAACACCTGCTTCCAAAAGCTGATTGAAATCTGTATTAGCCATTTTTTGTCTCTTTTTTACTTTTCTCTTTTACATCAACCTGCCGGTAACACTGTTTTCAAGCGGTCCGACCGGTTTTTCGTCTCAGAGCGATTGACCCGGTAAGCCTTATGCGTCCGGTTCAATTATCCTTACGGTCATTGGCATACGACCTTTCAGGGGCGGGCTTCTCAGCCTTTACGCTCTATGCCGACGGGGTGTAGAACGAGATTGGAAAATTTTGGTTTATTATGCTGCCAGACAGCTCACACTAACGTTTGCTGAACTGGAATTTGGCACGTGCGCCGGGCTGACCGGGTTTCTTACGCTCAACCTTGCGAGAGTCGCGGGTGAGGAAGCCGTTCTTCTTAAGCACGGGACGGAACTCGGCGTCTATCTCGCACAAAGCGCGGGCAATGGCCAGACGGGCAGCCTCTGCCTGACCCTTGATACCGCCGCCGTCGAGGTTGATCTTGATATCAAACTTCTCGATGTTGTCGGTGACAATCAAAGGCTGTTTTACCACAAACTGAAATATCTCCATAGGGAAATATGTCTCCAGAGAGATTGAGTTGATGATTATATTACCGCTTCCACTTTTGACGTAAGCGCGGGCAACGGCTGTTTTTCTTCGTCCTACAGTATTTACAATTTCCA
>JAIECQ010000189.1 GCA_029068395.1 Rikenellaceae bacterium | reverse complement strand
TTCCTCAAAAATATCAAAACGGGGTCCGTGACCCCTCCCCCGGAAGGGCCGCCGGAGGCAGTTTCAGTAAACCATTAACCAACCGGAGGCAGTTCCAGCAAATAACAGCAGCACGGCATAGCAGGCAAACGCTACGGGTGTAGCGCTGCTATATGAGCACTGTTGATTTCATTGTGCTTTTTCGGCGTTGTTCTATTTCGAATGCGATTCGGTGGCTTTCTATCGAGGTGCTGATGTTTGTTGTCAGGTTTTCTGTGTCACGAGAGCGCACGGCCTTGATAAAGTCGCGTACCAGGTCGATGTCGCCGCCGCCATGTCCTGATGTCTCGCCGTAACAGTCAGAGAAGTCGTAAACCACCTCTTCGGTGTCGGCGGCGAAATGTCTCACGGTGAGATATCGTTCGTCTCCTATTATCTCGCCGTGACTCATCATGCAGTGGGTCTTGCGTCCGGAGTGGCGGGTGAAGGCATCCATTGAGAAGTTGATGGTAATGTCGTCGTGCATCAACAATGATACTACCTGGTGGTCGACCACGTCGTTGTCGCATCTGTAAACGCATCGTCCGTATGGTCCTGTGCGCAGCTGGTGCAGTATGAAATTGTCGATGTCAGCCCCTTCGGGTATGTTGAAATGACGCAGCCATCTGCGACGTCTGTAATAAAGGTCTATTGCCGAGTAAGGACATTTGTGCTCTATGAGACATCCGTCGGTACAGCGGGGCGTGCTGCCGGCGGGGGCGTTGTCTTGACGAAACCATGTTAGCGACCCGTAAGAGCTGACGTGCAGACAGTTGCGGCCTGTGAGCCACACCAGCAGATCGAGGTCGTGACACGCTTTTGATAATATCATGGGGTTAGACTCATGCTCGTTGCGCCATAGTCCGCGCACAAAAGAGTGGGTCATGCGCTCTATGCCCACCGCCTCGATATGATTTATTGATATTATCCGTCCTAAACTGCCGTTCGATATCAAATCTTTGAATTTGCGGAAGTAGCGATTATGCCTCAGTACATGACACACGGCGACGACACGTCCGTGCATGCGGGCTTTGTCGGCTATCTCAATGCACTCTGACAGCGACTGGGCTATGGGCTTTTCGAGCAACACGTCATAGCCACGCTCTATGGCAGCCACTGCCTGTGCGAAGTGCATACGGTCGGGAGAGCATATTATGGCCGCATCGGCGCATCTGTCGTGACGTATGAAGTGGTCCCACGAGCTGAAACGCATGTTGTCGGCCACCCCGCAACGTGCGGCGAGAGCCTCGCGTCTTGCGTCGTCAGGGTCGACCACCGCCACCACGCGCATGCCGTGACCATGCAAGGCTGAGTAGATGTTCATTCTGTTGCCCGCGCCAATGGCGGCAACAGTGACCATATTGTCGTCTTTAAGCTCTGTCATAGCATCTGTCTGATTACAAATACACTGTCGCTCATGCAACACTATGCAAGATACAAAGATATGCAATAGTGCAGATAAAAAAATGGCGAGACTCTATTTTTTGTTGCCAAACGTGCTGCGATGTCAGTGTAGTCACTTCGCTTAAATATGGCGGCGGCGGAAAAAATTCATATCTTCGTCCCGGCATCATGTGTCAGACATTGGCTTTTATATGCCGTTCTGTCTCTTGTGTTGCCTGAGTTTGTCAGACATAGTGACTTTAAAGAATGTAGACATGTATTGCTCTCAAAACAGTAGTATCATTACGCGCGCGGTGAGCAAAGATGAGCGGACGGCTCTGCTTGTCTCGTCTCTGCTGGCGGTGTGGGAAAAGTCGGTAAGGGCCAGCCACCGCTTCCTTACAGAAAAGGATATTGAGAATCTGATACCTGCCGTCAGCGAGGCCATTGAAAATGTGGAGGTTCTTAACGTGGTGTATGCCAATGACAAGCCTGTGGGATTCATGGGCACGGATGGCGACAGGATAGAGATGCTGTTCGTCTTGCCCGACCATTTCGGGTGTGGATTGGGCCGACATCTTACACGCATTGCCATTAGAGACTACGGCTCTAAGTTTGTCGACGTCAATGAGCAGAACAGCGACGCTTGGGCGTTTTACAGCCATATAGGCTTTCGCGAGTTTGATAGGACAGAGACTGACGGACAGGGCAATCCTTTCCCGATAATAAAAATGAAGCTGGTTAAATAATTAATTAAGTCGGGTGAATGTTTTTTGAAAAAAAATAACTACCTTTGCAGGGCAAAAGGCGTGATGGAAGGAAGAATCTCTCGTTGGGAGACAGCTTATAGAGTAACGCCATAATACTAACTATCAATATCTTAGTGTAATGCAGACTATTGAAATCAGCGGCTCTGTCCGTAATGCTTTCGGTAAGAAAGAGGCAAAAAACGAACGTAAAGAGGGTAAGGTTCCCTGCGTCATCTACGGTAACGGCGATACCGTTCACTTCACGGTAAGTGAGGCCGATATTCGCAAGATTATCTTCACCCCCAGCTCTTATATCGTCAACATCAAACTCGACGGCAATGTCGAGACGGCAGTGGTA
>JAIECQ010000188.1 GCA_029068395.1 Rikenellaceae bacterium | reverse complement strand
ATGTGACAGCTTTTGTGTTATCTATGGACGCACCTGCCGTTGGGTTCCGACCTTGGAGGCGTGACACTTCTCCGCAGAGGCGATGCCGTACCCTCGCACGGGTTGGTATCGGTGCGTGGCGCAGAGATAACCATCGGGCTGCGTACTCTTCGCGGCAGCGTGCTCATAGTGGACGACGACAACCAGTGGATGACGTTGGGCGTGGCCGACAGAGAGTCTGTCATATTGATTGTTGCCGACAAGCTGCACGCCTCCAAGCGGTCGTTACCCTCGGGCGGAGAGGTTGACTGCATACGTCTGCCTCTGACACAAGAGCTTGAGAGGCGTTACCGCGATCTTACTGTCAGCGGCAGTGACTATCTGTGTCCCGACATGCTCGGTGCCATGGAGCCTACCTCGCTGGCCTCGATCAAAACGCGGCTTCTGATTGAGCGTCTCTCAGACAAGTGCGCCCATCTCAACCACATAAGGCGTCTGTCGGGAGGCGGTGACTGCGACATGGCGGTGGCGGCACTCTTCGACACCATCATGATAAGCAACGCCGAAAACCGCAGGTTGTTCGGTGAGCTGAGCACTATAATAGGACACAACAGGATAGTGTCGTCATTGGTCAGCGGAGACAAAGAGGCCGACAAGGTGGCTGTAGAGGCCCTGCTGCTCGGCGCGGCGGGTTTTCTCTCAGAGGCGTCGGTGCACCAGGCAGACGACTATGTCTATCGTCTGCGGGCCATATTCGAGCGTCTGCGCAAAGGCTATCGCCTGACGCCCATATCGTATGAGCGTTGGCGCCGCGCCTCTTACCGCGACACCTCGCCCGCGCTTATGATAGCGCAGACGGCAGCCATACTGGCAGACATAAAGCCGCTCTATTTCAGAATATGCGAGTGCGACACGCTGGAGTCGCTGCGCAAGCTGTTCGACGAGTCTCCGAGCGAATATTGGCGCAACCACTATGCGCTTGGCAAACAGTGCGAAGAGGTCTCTACCGGCCATCGCATCACCAAAGACAAGAGCGACCGCCTGCTGATAAACTTCATACTGCCGTTCATGTTCGACCGCATGAAGAACGACTGTCCGGAAGATGAAGACAAGGCCTCGACGGTAGTGGAGATGTTTGACCAGATAGACGGAGAGAGGAACAGCATCACAGGCAAGTACGACACCCGCATAGAGGTCAACAGTGCCTTTGACTCGCAAGCGCTCATACAGCTCGACAAGCGGTATTGCAGGGAGAGACGCTGCTGGCAGTGCCCCGTGGGCATACGCTATCTGGCACGAAGACAAAACACGGTGTAAGCGAAGGGCGACAAACGCGTCTACGACAACCGGCGCGCAAACCTTATCTGAAAGGCATACAACAACGCAACCTATTAAAACAAACAATATCACAAGCATGGAAAAAACTTCATCATCAGCATTCGCAGACACAAAGCCGCATTACGCCATACTGGACGGTCTGCGTGGCGTGGCAGCCCTTACCGTCGTGTGGTACCATGTGTTCGAGTCGTTCTGCACCAGCCACCTCGACCAGATAATAAACCACGGCTATATGGCTGTCGACTTCTTTTTCATACTCTCGGGTTTCGTGGTGGGCTATGCTTATGACGACAGATGGAAAACCAAGACCATGACTGTCAAAGAGTTTGTATTGCGCCGACTGATACGTTTGCAGCCCATGGTTGTGGTGGGAGCCGTAATAGGTGCCGCCGTCTTTTACACGCAAGGCTGCTCGGTGTGGGATGTCTCTAAGATATCGGTGGGCATGCTGCTCATATCAATGGTGCTCAACGCCTGCATGATACCTGCAACCAAAGGCTTCGAGATACGCGGCGTCGGCGAGATGTATCCGCTTAACGGACCCACATGGTCGCTGCTTTTCGAGTATATCGGCAACCTGCTTTACGCCTTTGTGCTCAGAAAGCTGCCCACGGTGGCGCTCTCTGTCGTGGTGGGCGTTGCGGCGTTCAGTCTGGCGGCGTTCTCGATATTCGGCCCGCTGGGCGACCTGTGCGTGGGCTTCGCCATGGACGGCATGAACATATTGGGCGGCTCGCTGCGTCTGTTGTTTGCATTCTCGGCAGGTCTGCTGATGGCCCGCATATTCAAACCCGTGCATGTAAAGGGCGCCTTCTGGATAGGCTCTGCCGCCATAGTGGCACTGGCAGCCATACCCCGCATAGGCGACGCCGACAGCCTGTGGATGAACGGAGTGTACGACGCAATATGCGCCATTGCAATATTCCCCGTAATAGTATATCTGGGTGCATCGGGCAAAACCACCGACAAGGTGACCACCAGGCTGTGCAAGTTCCTCGGTGACATATCATACCCCCTTTACATGGTGCATTACCCCTTCCTCTACCTCTATTATGCGTGGGTCAAAAACAACAATCTCACCTTCACGCAATCGCTACCCGGCGCCCTGGCCCTCTTCTTCGGCTCCATAGCGCTGGCTTACCTCTGCCTCAAACTCATCGACGAGCCCACACGCAAATATCTGGCAAGGAAATTCCTCAAGAAGAGCTGACCATAACGCAAGAAAGACCGGCACCCTCCGGTCTTTTTTTTGTTCATTGTCACGCCTCTTGCCTCGGACAGAGACCCCGCCGGCTGCAACCATTGAAATTTTATCACCCCGATATCAAAAAATTCTTACCTTTGCGGTAACTAAGAAAAACCTACATGGACAACTTCGACAGAGACCACCTGTGGCATCCATACACCTCGGCCACAGAGCCTCTTACCACCTATAAGGTGACGCATGCCGAGGGCGCTTACATCACCCTCGACGACGGTCGGCGGCTGCTTGAAGGCATGTCGTCGTGGTGGTGCGTCATACACGGTTACAACCATCCTGTGCTCAACAAGGCTCTCGCCGACCAGGCAGAGCGCATGTCGCATGTCATGTTCGGAGGCCTGACGCACGACCCTGCCATAGAGCTGGGCAAGCTGCTGCTGGAGATTGCGCCGCCATCGATGAACAACATCTTTTACGCCGACTCAGGCTCGGTAGCCGTCGAGGTGGCCCTCAAGATGGCAGTGCAATATCAGGCAGCCCGGGGCATGAGCCGCAAAGAGAACATTGTCACCGTGCGGTCGGGTTACCACGGCGACACATGGAACGCCATGAGCGTGTGCGACCCTGTGGGCGGCATGCACACCCTCTTCGGCAGCGCCCTGCCCCACCGTCTCTTTGCCGACGCACCACAATGCCGCTTCGACGACGAGTGGGACGACTGCGACATAGCGCCTTTGGAACATCTGATACGCACACATGCCGACACGCTGGCGGCCCTCATAATAGAGCCTGTAGTGCAGGGTGCGGGCGGCATGCGCATATACCATCCCCGTTATCTGAGAGAGGCGGCAAGGCTGGCGCGCGAGCACGACATACTGCTGATATTCGACGAGATAGCTACGGGCTTCGGACGCACGGGCAAGCTGTTTGCCTGGGAGCATGCGGGTGTCGAACCCGACATCATGTGCATAGGCAAGGCTCTCACGGGCGGCTACATGACCATGTCGGCGGTGCTCACCTCTGAGCATGTGGCGCGCACCATATCGGCAGGTACGCCGGGGGTGTTCATGCACGGACCCACCTTTATGGCCAACCCGCTGGCCTGCGCCGTGGCGTTGGCCTCGACACGTCTGTTGCTCGACTCGCCGTGGCAAGAGCGGGTAAAGGCCATAGAGCGGGGCTTACGCGAAGGACTGGCCCCCGCCGCACAGCTCGACAGCGTTGCCGACGTCAGAGTGCTGGGTGCCATAGGGGTGATAGAGCTTAAAAAGAGCGTCGACATGGAGTCGATACAAAGGCGCCTGGTCGACAGGGGTGTGTGGCTGCGTCCGTTCGGGCGGCTGCTTTACACCATGCCCCAATATATAATGACCGACGATCAGATAAGACAGCTCTGCCGCGTGATGGTCGAAACAGCATCAGAACAATGACACACCCGCTGTATAACAGGATAGAAGAGGAGCTTGCGCAATTAGCCGAAAACGACAACCTCAGGGTGCTGCCCTCTGCCGTGTTCGGCCACGGATATGTGGTTGATGTCCACGGCGGACACAGCACAGAGTCCATGCTCAACCTGTCGTCCAACGACTATCTGTCGATAGCCTCGGACAAAGAGCTGGAGACCCTGTTTTTAGAGTCGCTCGGTGACGACGAGCCTTTGATGAGCGCCTCGTCGTCGCGTCTGCTCACCGGCGAGAGCAAGGCGTACCGAGAGCTTGAAGCCCTGCTGTCATCGCTCTACGGCGGACGCGCGGCAATAGTCTTCTCGAGCGGATACCACCTCAACAGCGGCGTGTTGCCTGCAATAAGCGACGCCGACACGCTCATAGTGTCCGACAAGCTGGTGCACGCCTCCATCATAGACGGCATAAGGCTCTCGGGCGCCGCCCACAAACGGTACCGCCACAACGACTACAACCACCTCGAACACATTCTAAGCACATCTGCCGGGGAGTATAAAAGCGTGATAGTGGTCACCGAGAGCATATTCAGCATGGACGGCGACCGATGCGACCTTGGCATACTCACCGACATGCGACGCCGTTATCCGAACATGATGCTCTACATAGACGAGGCTCACGGCGTGGGCGCATACGGACCCGGTGGTCTGGGCGTGGTGCAGGAGAGCGGCCTGCTCGACCAGGTCGACCTGCTGGTGGGTACCATGGGCAAGGCGCTCGGCTCGACGGGTGCTTACCTCATATGCCACGACGTGGTGAAACGTTACCTTGTCAACCGCGCCCGACCGTTCATATTCACCACCGCACTGCCGCCGGTGTCGCTGTTGTGGAGCCGCTTTGTGATGGAGCGTCTTGCCGGCATGACCGACCGCCGGGAGCGGCTGGCATCGGTGTCGGCACGTCTGCGGCAGGGGCTGGAGTCGCTGGGTCATCACACGCCGTCACAGAGCCACATAATACCGCTCATCGTCGGACAGAGCCGCAAGAGCGTCGAGCTGGCCCGCAGACTCAGAGAGGGGGGCTTCTATCTGCTGCCCATACGTCCGCCCACCGTGCCCGAGGGCATGTCACGCATACGCATATCGCTCACCGCAACGGTGACCGACAGTCAGTGCGACCGTCTGCTCGAGTGCATCGACAAGGGCATGCGGGAGTGACCGACAGGGGGCGGGCATCTCTTCGTGAGCATGCACAAATGCACCCACAGAAGCATGCAGGGGTGACACACAAGGGGCTACGGGGGTGACTTACGCAAGTGTAAGTTGCTGTTTCAAAACAAGAAAAGATGAAAGCGAAGTTCATAAAACAAGGCGACACAAGCCTGTTGACACTCTTTTTTGCCGGCTGGGGCATGGACGCCAACCCCTTTGCCGACTATGTGGGCGGACGCGGCGACCTGCTGGTGTTGTATGATTACACCGACCTTGATTTCGACGTCTCTCTTCTGAGCGGATATGACGCCTGCCGCGTCACCGCCTGGTCTATGGGTGTGTGGGCCGCCGCATGCACCATGCCGTCGATAGGTGTGGAGTTCACCGAGAGCATTGCCGTTGCCGGCACCACCACGCCCGTGTCTGACGGGTTCGGCATATCGACCGCCGTTTTCAAGGCCACCCTCGACAACATGAGCGCCAAGAGCGTGGAGTCGTTCCGCCGTCGCATGTGCGGAGGTGCCTCTGCGGCCGCAAAGTTTGCCGAGCACCTGCCCGCAAGAGATGTCGGCTCTCTGCACGACGAGCTGCGCGCCATAGGCGAGGCCGCAACCCACACCCATGCCGCCATGACATGGAGCAAGGCCATAGTAACGGGGCGCGACGCCATATTCGCACCCGCGGCACAAGAGGCCGCCCACCGCAGAGACGGCACCGCCGAGATAGTGACGGTAGAGGCACCGCATTACGACGACACACTGTTACGTCACGTCATAGAGACCGTATGATAGACAAGAACCTTATAAGAGAGCGTTTCGGCGAGGCCATAGCCACATACGACGACGAGGCGGTGGCCCAACGTCGCATAGCCTGCCGTCTGTCCGAGCTGATGCGTCCGTACACCCCCAAGGGCGGACATATATTCGAGGCAGGATGCGGCACCGGCATAATGTCTCGTCTTCTGATAAACGAGTTTACCCCCGCGAGCCTTCTTATGGTCGATCTGTCGGAGAGTTACCGCCACTGTCTGGCCGACATAGAGGGTCCGGCGGTGCGTTTCGTGGCCGAAGATGCCGAAGAGGTAGAGCTGCCGCAAGGTCTCTCGGCGGTGGTGTCGTCGTCGGCCATGCAATGGTTTGACAACCCGGCGCGTTTCATATTGCGATGCTCTGAGGCCTTGGCCTGTGGCGGCGTCATGGCCATAGCCACCTATGGTGTCGACAACATGCGCGAGATAGGGTCGCTGTCGGGCGTGCGTCTCCATTACCCGTCGTGCGACGAACTTAAAGCCATGATAGCACCGTCACTCTCTCTCGAACACATGAGCCAGGAGCTTATAACCATGACCTTCCCGTCGGCCCGTGAAGCCCTGCGCCACCTCAGACGCACAGGCGTGGCCGCCATAGAGCGACCCTTGGGTGTGGCGGCCACACGCAGGCTGATAGCCGATTACGACTCGTTGTACCACCCCGTCACCCTCACCTACCACCCGGTGTACATAGTGGCACGTAAAAAGTGACCCTGACAACGGTGCCGGCCAAGCGTTAGCACTGCCAGGCAAAAGACAAGCAATTGACTTTCAACGACTAAAAACACACTTATGGATAAAGAATTTCTCGTTTCGCTTCCCCGCGGAGTCTATTTCGTAAGCGGCATAGACACCAATGTGGGCAAAAGCTACGCCACCGGCATACTCGCGCGCGAGCTCGCCGCCGCCGGCCGCAGCGTCACCACTCAGAAGCTGGTACAGACAGGCTGTGCCGACACCTCGGAAGACATAGAGCTGCACCGCCGCCTCATGGGCATAGAGCCTACCCCCGAAGACCTGTCGGGCCTCACGGCACCCGAAATATTCACATATCCGTGTTCGCCCCATCTTGCCGCCCGCATAGACCGCCGTCCGCTCGACATTGACAAGATAGAGCGCGCCACCGAAGCCCTCGCCGCCCTTTACGACATAGTGCTGTTAGAGGGTGCCGGCGGACTGATGGTGCCTCTTACAGACGACCTTCTGACGATAGACTACGTGGCCCGGCACGGCTATCCCCTCTTTATGGTCACCTCGGGACGCCTCGGCAGCATCAGCCACACGCTCCTCTCGTTAGAGGCTCTGTCGCACCGCGGCATAACGGTCACCGCACTGCTCTACAACGCCTATCCGAGCCTCGACGACAAGACCATCGAGACCGACACCCGCGACTATCTTGAGCGCCACACCGGCCTGCCTCTGCTCGACATACCGCTGGTGTAAGGCCGCCGCAACAAACAGCGACCATACGCACGAAAGACAGCGGAGGCAAAAACCATCTCTCACATAGGCGGCACCTTTTTAGGTTGGATAACGATTTTTTGTTACCTTTGTTCCGAGAAAAACTATCCGTATGCGTTATTTCACGTCGGTATCCGACTTAGGCAACCTGCAAGATGCTATCAATGAAGCTCTTGACATTAAGGCAGACCGTTTCAAGCACGACACGCTGGGGCGAAACAAGACCCTCATGATGGTCTTCTTCAACTCCAGCCTGCGCACCCGTCTGAGCACCCAGAAGGCGGCCCTTAACTTAGGCATGAATGTCATTGTGCTCGATGTGAATGCCGGGGCCTGGAAGTTAGAGACCGAGAGGGGCGTTATAATGGACGGCGACAAGCCCGAGCACCTCCTCGAAGCCATTCCCGTGATGGGGTGCTATTGCGACATAATAGGCGTACGCTCGTTTGCCGGGCTACAGTCTCGCGACTACGACTATAACGAAACGGTGATAAGGCAGTTTATCGAACACTCGGGACGCCCCGTCTTCAGCATGGAGGCCGCCACAGGCCATCCGCTACAGGGCTTTGCCGACATCATAACCATAGAGGAGCACAAAAGCCGTCGCAGGCCCAAAGTGGTGCTCACATGGGCGCCCCATCCCCGTGCTCTTCCGCAGGCTGTGCCCAACTCCTTTGCCGAATGGTCGCTGGCGGCAGGCTACGAGCTGGTCATAACCCATCCGCACGGATATGAGCTTGACAGCCGCTTCACCCAAGGTGCCGTCATAGAGTACAATCAGGACAAAGCCTTCGAGGGCGCCGACTTCATATATGCGAAAAACTGGTCGGCATACTCGGGTGACAATTACGGCAAGATATTGTCTTCAGACAGGTCGTGGACGGTCGACAGCCGCAAGATGGCGCTCACCAATGACGCCTTCTTCATGCACTGCCTGCCCGTCAGACGAGGCATGATAGTGACCGACGATGTCATAGAGGGGCCCCGCTCTTTGGTGATACCCGAAGCCGCCAACCGCGAAATATCGGCCACCACAGTGCTCAAACGCATGCTCGAATCACTCTAAAACAGCAGCCTTCTTATGAAAAAGATACTTCTGATATTTGCAATGACAGCGGCACTGGTCTCGTGCAAGAAAAAAGACGACAACCAAAGCTATCCCCATGCCAACTGGGTTATCGACGCATATACCAAGTCGTCTGAAGAGCAGACCTTCTATGCCAGCATCGCCTCTTATGCCGTAGACTGGCGCATCGCCCCCATAGAGAAATGGTGCAGCGCCGAGCCTCTTTCGGGCAACGAGTCGACATCAATAAACATTACCATAGAGACTAACATAGACACACAGCCGCGCGAGGGACGCTTAGAGGTCATATGCACGGTAGACGGCACCGAACGCCGCGACACCCTCACCATAACGCAAGAGAGCGAGCCGTGGGCCATCAACTTCAACACCAAACGCTTAGAGGTCACATCTGATGCCGGCAGCGAGATTGTCGAGATGGAGCTTAACCGCCCCTACAGCATCGAAAACATAGCCGACTATCCGTGGCTGACCGTCACCGAGGCCCCCGCCACCTATCTGATGGCCAAAAAGACACTCAAGATAGACTACACTCAAAACAGCGCGATAGAGTTCCGTCGCGCCGACCTTCGCTTTGCCATACCCGACACCACCATCGTGACCACCTTTACGGTCTATCAGTTCGGCACCGGGTCACGCACAAGCGACAGCCTGGTGTTGGTCAAACTATACAACGACTGCGGCGGCCTGAGCTGGAAGAAACAGTGGACGCTTACCGACCCTATGACCAAGTGGCACGGCGTCGAGCTGGGCACATCGCCCAACGGCACGCGTGTCACCTCGCTCAACCTCACCGACAACGGCCTTACCGGCAACCTGCCGACTGAGATATGCGACCTCAGCTACCTGCGCAACCTGTGGCTTGGCAATAACGAACTTACAGGCACCATACCCGCCGATATAGACAGGCTGCAACTTGCCGAATATATATACCTATACAACAACAAATTAACCGGCACCATACCGCAGTCTGTGGGCAACATAACAACCCTTACACGCCTGCACCTCTACGGCAACGAGCTAAGCGGCACCATACCCGAAGAGATAGGCAAACTGACCAACTTGACAGCCCTCGGACTTATGAACAACAACCTCACGGGTTCGCTCCCCGAGGTCATAGGCAGCATGCCTGACCTGACGGAGCTTAGCGTGAGCGGCAACAGGCTGACAGGCACCATACCGGAAGCTTATGGCCAAAACGCCAATTACTTCGGCTGGGAGGTCGAGGTCAACGTATGTCCGCAACAGGAGGGTTACGGCTTCGACAACTGCAAATAACAAGAGTGCCGCACTCTGCAATGCTCTTGCCCTCACCACCCTCTTGCCGTATGCCTTGCAATGGCCCGCCTTGACACGAGGGTAAGCGTGAAAACAGAAACGTCCTTATGCCGATGACATAAGGACGTTTTGTTATACAGGCGCCTTTCTTTCCGCCTCCATGCGTTCAGGCAACATCACCCGCCCGCTTGCCATTGCACACACGCCAGGTCATTGACCCGAAACGGCATTCAATACATTGGCAGGTATCGACTTAAGGCGTCCTTGCCATACATAGCTGCCTTTGCCGTCCACCAACACCGAGAATGGCACGTAACTTACGTTGTAGTCGGCAAATGTCTTGCCCGAGGCATCTATGGCGACAGAGAAACGCGGGGCAGGTCCGCTGAAGAACGAACGTGTCACCGTCTCGTTGTCGCCGCTTATAAGCACCACGTCTATCTTGCCGCGATACTTGTCGGCAAATGCCGACACCTCTTTTATCTGATTGTCGCTCTGATTGCCCGACGCCACAAAAAACTCTATCAATACCGGACGTCCTTTGTCGGGCACACTGCCGTATATATACTTCAAAACGGCCAATTTGGGAGCCTTCTCACCTGAAACAAGCCGCTGCCCCAACGCCGTGAACACGCACATAAAGGCCGCTATAACAAGTAAAATATGTTTCATAAGCATATATGTTTTTCAACAACCTATGCCACCCTTGCCATATCATTATCGCCACCCAAGCCATGTTACCGCAACTGCCGCCCCCAAGCCACGCGCGAAAACGCTACGACGCTCATAAAACCGCCACGCGCCAAACGCTGACCCCACTAATCGCCACGCGCTAAATGCTCTGCCCTCTTAACAGCCCCTCGCCAAACGCCCGGCCCCCTCTAACCGCCCCGCACTAAACCTGCTGCAATTCGATAAGCTTGCTGTAGGTGCCGCCCGCCGCCACAAGGTCGTCGTGTCTTCCCTCTTCAACAATCATGCCCTTGTCTATGACTATTATCTTGTCGGCATGCTGAATGGTGCTCAGACGATGTGCTATGACCAGCGACGTTCGTCCCACTAATAGCGACGAGAGGGCCTCCTGCACTAATTTCTCGCTCTCGGTGTCGAGTGCCGAGGTGGCCTCGTCGAGTATCAGCAGGCGAGGGTCGCGAAGCACGGCACGCGCTATGCTCAGGCGCTGACGTTGTCCGCCCGAGAGCTTGGCGCCGCGGTCGCCTATGTTGGTGTCATAGCCCTGCGGCGTCTCCATTATGAAGCTGTGGGCATTGGCCACCTTGGCGGCAGCCATCACTCCGGCAAACGGCTTGTCGGTGTCGCCCAGACGTATGTTCTGCTCTATGGTGTCGTTAAACAGCACCACATCCTGCGACACTATGCCCATGAACGAACGCAGGTCGTCGAGCCTATACTCTTTTATGTCGACCCCGTCTATAAGAATCTGCCCCTCTGTGACATCGTAAAAGCGAGGTATCAGGTCGGCAATGGTCGACTTGCCGCCCCCCGAGCCGCCCACTAAGGCAACTGTCTCGCCCTTGCGTATGGTGAAGTTTATGCCGTGCAACACCTCCTTGTCGCCATACGAGAATGATACGTTTCTAAACTCTATCGACTCTTTAAGCTCACTGATGGGCAGCGGATTTTGCTTGTCAAGCACCTCGGGCTTCATGTCTATAAGCTCTATGACTCTGTCGCCGGCAGCCAGCCCCTGATGTATGGTGCTGAAAGAGTCGGCAATTGAGCGGGCGGGACGCGTCACCTGCGAGAACATGGCCAGATAGGCCAGAAAGGCACCCGCGTCGAGCTGCCCCTCTACCACCATGCCGCCGCCGTATATCAGTATTACCGCCACGGCCGACACGCCCAGAAACTCAGACATGGGCGAGGCCATCTGCTGACGTGTTGCCATAGAACGCATGTGGTCTGAGAATCGCTTGTTGACGGCGGCAAACTTGCCCACCACATAATCGACAGCGTTGTACGACTTTATCACCTTAACTCCCGAGAGCGACTCTTCGGCAATTGACACCATCTGCCCCAGCTCCTCTTGCGCCTGACGCGCGCTTCGGCGTAACCGCTTGACTATAAAGCCTATGATGAGCGCCGTAAAGGGCAACATGCAAAGCACGAAGATGGTAAGGCGTCCCGATATGGCAATCAGGGCCACAAAATAGCCTATTATCAGGGCCGGCTCTTTGAATGCTACCTGTAGGGTGTTGGTGACACAGAACTGCACCACGTTGATGTCGGATGTCAGCTTCGATATGATGTCGCCCTTGCGTTCGTTTGAAAAGAAGCGCACATTGAGCCTCATGACGTTACGATAGAGGGCGTCGCGCAGATTACAGAGCGTGTGTATGCGGAAATTCTCCATTATCTTCTGCGACGCAAACCTGAAAGCGTTGCTCAGAAGCACCGACCCTATAAGCACCACGGCCAAAAACTTCAACACGTCGGGCAACGAATAGTCGGTACCGAACTTAAGGTATATCAGATATTTGAGCACATCTTCCAAATATTGGGGCGTGAGCGCGAAATCGGGCATCTGCGTGACCACCCGCTGCATGGCCTCACCGTCAAACAGGGTGTTCAGCAGGGGTATTATAAGGGTGAATGTAAGCGTATTGAACACTGCATGCAACACCACACAGAAAAAATATGGCACCGCATAAGCCCCCACGGGCCGGGCAAAATCGAATATCCTGAAAAATGTCTTCATATCACATTGTTTTAATCTGCGCCAATGCCGCCCGATAGCGACAAAAACGCCGTCCACCCGCCAAAAATCATTCGTCCCCAAACGCCATACGCCTCAAAGCTGTTTCCCCCCAAACCTCCATTTACAAACCGCCATCACCCCGCAAAAACATTCATCCTAAAATGCCATTTTTCAAAAGGCACCCAAAAGCCTACGTTTACAGACGCCGCACGGCACCCTCCGGCTAAAGGAAAGAGTATTCCCTCGAATACCACAACATCTGCTCGACATAATCGTCCGGATACGAAATGATTACATCGGCAATAGAGTCGTCGTCGCCCTTTTTCACCTTACGTCCCATTTTGTCTACCGGAGTAAGCACCGGGTTGACAAAGCCGCTGTACGGCGCTATGTTGAGTCTGGCGAACCGTTTGAGCACCTCGTCATGCAGTGCCTTGTCGACCTTGACGCCATAACCCTCTACAAGGTCGCGGCACGCCTCGAAGTCGCCCTCGCTCTTTATGCGCTGCACTATGGCCAGCAGTCTACCAAAGAGGGTGCGCAACTTGTCGTAATCGTTGATTACAACGTATGTCTTGCCGTTTTTCTTAACCAGCTCTATCACATTGTCGGCCTTGCCGTGCTCGTAACACCATCGGGCTATGAGCTGACGGTCGCGCATGTGGGCCTCGGCTATATCCTTGCCAGGCTCTATGCGCACCAACTGACCCATCAGTCCGTTGAATATGGCATGATAATAACCGGCCTTCACTACATATTTGTCGGGCACCAGACCCAGCTCCACCAGCTTGTCGTCGCCTAAATAATATAGGGCGAAAAGGTCGGCACGCGCCTCCTCAAGGGTGGAGCCGTAATTTTTCAGCTCGTCGCCCTTGACCCCCGGCGCCAGCTTGCCCGAGCCGTGACCCAGGCACTCGTGCATGTCGGTATGCAGATTGTCGGCCAAGGCGCCATACTCACGCGCAATCTGTATGTCCTCACGACGCAGGGTGAACTCCTCGGCAAAGCCGTTGGCTTGGGCCACCTTGTCGTAAGCATGCGTTATGTTTTGTATGGTCACCGACTTGGAGCCGTGGTCGCGGCGTATCCAGTCTGAGTTGGGCAGGTTGATGCCTATGGGCGTGGCCGGATAGGAGTCGCCGCCTAACTGTGCCACCGTTATCACCTTGGCCGACACCCCCTTGACGCTCTCTTTTTTATATATGGGGTCTATGGGCGAATTGTCTTCAAACCACTGGGCGTTACGGCTCAACAGCTCGGTGCGTCTGGTGGCCTCTATGTCCTTGAAATTGACGTTGGCCTCCCACGAACCCCTGTAGCCGAGCGGGTCGCCGTAACTCTCTATGAATCCGTTTATGAAGTCGACCTGCGAATCGGTATCTTCGAGCCACAATATGCTGTAACGGTCAAACTCTTTCAGATCGCCGCTCTTATAGTAAGATATCAGCGCCTCTATCACCTCTTTCTGCTTGGGGTTTTCCGCCACGGCGGCCGCCTTGCCGAGCCAGTAAACTATCTGCTCTATGGCGGGAGAGTAGAGGCCTCCCACACGCCACACCTGCTCTTCTATCTTGCCGTTACGCTTCACAAGACGGCTGTTGAGACCGGCCATCACAGGATGCTGCTCGGTGGTGTCGACCAGCGTGGCATGGTAACTCTCCACCTCGGCCTGCGTCAACCCCTCGTAATAGTTGTTGCACGATGCGGCCACCATGTCGATGCCGTCGCTCTGGTCGTTGGTCGAGCGGTAAAGGGCGGCATCGAATATGGCAGGCTTAACCTGCGCCAACAGTGCATCCCTGCCCCTGAGTGATGGGGTGCGGCTCACCAGAGTGTCGAAATAGCCCTCGGTAAATCCGGGGGTGAACTTGTCGTTTGAGTAATGGTGATGTATGCCGTTTGCAAACCACACCTTTTTGAGATATTTCTCGAAAGAGGCGAAGCGACTGTCGTGACGGTCGCCGTCATAGGCAAGATATATCTGCTCTAAGGTCTTTCTCACCGGCAGGTTGACGGCACACTTCTGGTCGTAGAGTATGTCGCGCCCGCACAAGGCCGCCTGCGACAGGTAATAGACCAGCTTTTTCTGACGCAGCGACAACAAGTCGAAGCCGGGCACCTGATAGCGCAACACCTTAAGGTCGTCAAATCTGTCTATCTGCCATCGGAAGCTGTCGGAAACCATATTATCACCTTTTTGCGAGCCGCATCCGACACCAAGAAACAATGCCGCTGCCATCAACACTCCTTTTTTCATCCAATTTATCCGTTAAATCGTGGGCGTTTACCGATAAAATAGCTATCTTTGCCATGCCCTGCCGCCCGATGCAGCAGAGAGCAGGGGCATACAGGACAACGTAACCGTCGTTTTGCCGCACGTTTCGGCGACAAATATATAAAAATATGGCTAAATATATCCTTTCCCAAGTCAAATCGCCCTCCGACAGCAAACTATTTCTCGACATGGTCGACCACATATATGCCGGATGCGACAACTACATACGCCCTTGGGACCACGACATAGAGGCAGTCTTCGACCCCGCCAAAAACGTACTGTTTGACGATGGCGAAGCCATACGCTGGTTGGTCGGCGACCAAGAGGGACGCATTGTGGGACGCATAGCCGCCTTTTACAACCGCAAAGAGGCGGCCAAAACGATAGAGCAACCCACCGGAGGGTGCGGCTTTTTCGAGTGCATAGACTCGGAAGAGGTGGCCGCCATGCTCTTCGACGCCGCACGTGAGTGGCTTGCCGCCAAAGGGATAGAGGCCATGGACGGCCCCATAAACTTCGGCCCGCGCGACACATGGTGGGGAGTGCTATACGACGGTTTCTATCCCCCCATATACGGCATGAATTACAACCACCCATATTATGCCCGTCTGTTTGAGAGTTACGGTTTCCAGAACTACTTCAACCAATACTCCTTCCGGCGCGACCTCATAGGCGACGACATGAACGACGCCCTCTTCGCCAAGGCCGAACGCATAGCCAAAAACCCGGAATACCTATTCCGCTCGGTGCGCAAAAACGAACTCGACCGTGTGGCAGAAGACTTCCGCACCATATACAACAAGGCTTGGGCGGGCTTCAACGGCGTGTCGCCCCTGACCCGCGAGCAGGCCCAAAAGCTGATGGATACGCTAAGGCCCATTGTCGACCCCAAGCTCATCATCTTTGCCTTTCACAACAACGAGCCTATAGGCTTCTTCATCAACCTGCCCGACATCAACGGCGCCATACGCCACCTGCACGGCAAGTTCAACCTGTGGGCCAAGCTCAAATTCCTCTATCACCTCAAGATAAAGAAATCGTGCCGTACTGTCATGTCAATGATCTTCGGGGTGCTCCCGGAATATCAGGGCAAAGGCATAGAGTCGGCCATGATCAACAAGTTCAAAGAGGTGGCCGCACAGATACGCGGCAATTACGACGCTCTCGAGCTGGTGTGGGTGGGCGACTTCAACCCACTTATGATAAGGATGATAGAGACATACGTCATGGCCAAGAAGTACAAGACACATGTCACATACCGTTATCTTTTCGACCGCACCAAACCCTTCACCCGTTGTCCGCGCGTGTCAAAAAGCCGCAAGGGCTCTGAGGCTGACCCCAAAAACAGTTAACCGATGAATGTATTGGACATAATACTGGCCGTTCTGTTTCTCTATGCCATAGTCAAGGGCTATCGCGCCGGACTGGTGCTGGAGTTGTGCGGCATAATAGGTGTGATTGCGGCGGCATACATATCGTATAACTTCGCCCAGGAGATTGCGGTAAAGCTGCTGCCCTCGCTCTCGCACAATTACTCGCTCTCGTTCTTCCTTGTCTTCGTGGCGGTGCTCACGGCAATAGGCATCGCAGCCCGCATAGTGAGCCGTGTGATAGACTTCACCGGCATGGGCTTCATAAACAAGATATGCGGTGCGGTGGCCTCGTTTCTTAAGATGGCCATAGTGCTGGCCGTCTTCATAGCCCTCTTCAACGCCCTCAACAACACCGTGGGATGGGTCAGGCGTGACTCGCTCAAAGAGTCGTCAGGCTATATGTCACTTCTGCGCCTGTCGCAGTCGTTCTTTCCCCACATCGACTTCAAAGGGCCCTCTGTCACCGAAGAGATACGCCGCAACATAGAGCGCGAGCTCGGCTTCGGCGACACCCCCGCCACAGAAGCATCAGACAGAAACGGACGCTCCGCCGAAGATATCATCATGGAGGAGCTTAAGCGCCGTGCCGCCAGGACAGCCGCCGACAACGCCGCCGCCAAGCCCGCAGAGCCTTCCGACAAGCCCGCAGAGCCTGAAAAGGCCTCTGCGCAGCCCAATGAAGGGCAAGAGGCGCAAGAGAGCAAATTCTCACGCATAATAGACATATTGTTAGACTGATGAGAGGCATTGTCGTCAAGAGCACCGGCAGCTGGTACAACATCGAAGACGAGCAGGGGGGCATCTGGAGGTGTCGTCTCAGGGGACGTCTGCGTCTTGCCGGCGTGCGCACCACCAACCCGCTGACCGTGGGCGACAACGTAGTATTCTCTCCCGAGTCAGCCACCGGCGACCTTGAAGGCGGCGACAGCGACAACGAAGGCAACGAACACGCCCCACGCGGAGTGATAACCGCCTTGGAACCGCGCCGCAACTACATAATACGTCGTTCGACCAACCTCTCTAAAGAGGCCCACATCATAGCCTCCAACATAGACCACCTCTTTTTGGTGACCACACTCGACTTTCCGCCCGTAAGCCCCGAGTTTCTCGACCGCTTCTTGGTGACGGCACAGATGTATAACGTGCCCGTAGTCATAGTGCTGACCAAATGCGACCTTTTCGAGGGCGAGGCGTTCCGCCGGTTCATAGACCGCTTTGCAGCCACCTATCGGGCGGCAGGTTACGAGGTCATCGAGTGCTCGGGCCTCACCGGCAAGGGCACCGGCCGCATAAAGGAGCTGGCCTCTGAGGGTGTGTCGCTCTTTGCCGGCAACTCGGGAGTGGGCAAATCGACCCTCATCAACGCCATAGCTCCCCATGTCAACGCGCGTGTGGGCGACATATCGTCATCGCACTTCAAAGGACGCCACACCACCACATTCTCAGAGATGTTCAAGCTGCCCGGCGGCGGTTACATCATAGACACCCCGGGCATCAAGGGCTTCGGACTCATAGACATACGCCCCGAAGAGGTGGGCCGTTACATGCCCGACCTCTTCGCCCTGAGCCACGAATGCCGCTTCAACAACTGCACCCACACCCACGAGCCGGGATGCGCCGTCAAGGCCGCCATAGAGGACGGCAGACTCTCACAAGAGCGTTACACAAGCTATCTAAAAATGATAGAGAAAGACGAGAAATACAGGGTGTGAACCCGCCTTGCGACCATGACCGCACCCCGACAATCATCGGGCACCCCGATACCCTAAAAAAACGCACCTATGGAAAGAATGAAAAAGCAATTTCTGCGTCACGTGGCACAAACATCGCCCATGCCAATGTCGATAGAGGTGGCGCGTGCCGAAGACATATACGTATATACGCCCGAGGGCAAACGCTACATAGACCTGATATCGGGCGTGTCGGTAAGCAATGTCGGCCACTGTAACCCCGATGTCGTCGAGGCTGTCAGCCGTCAGGCCGGCAGCTATATGCACATCATGGTCTATGGCGAGATGATACAGAGCCCCGAGGTCGACTTCGCCATGGCCATATCGCGCCACACCCCGCCGGCCCTCGACTGCCTCTATTACGTCAACTCGGGCAGCGAAGCCATAGAGGGGGCGCTCAAATTAGCCAAACGACACACAGGTCGCACGGAGCTGGCCTCGTTCAAGAATGCCTATCACGGCTCCACCCACGGCGCCCTGTCGATGATGGGCAGCGAGTATTTCAAATCGTCATTCCGTCCCCTGCTGCCCGACGTCAGAGAGCTGACCTTCAACGACACCGCCTCTTTAGAGCTGATAACCGAACGCACCGCCGCCGTGCTAATAGAGCCGATACAGGGCGAGGGCGGCTATTACGCCTCGACACCCGGGTTTCTCAAAGCCTTGCGCAAAAAGTGCGACCAAACGGGCAGCCTGCTGATATTCGACGAGATACAGAGCGGCTTCGGACGCACCGGCACACTCTTCGCCTGGGAGCGTTACGGCGTGGCCCCCGACATTATATGTATGGCCAAGGCGATGGGCGGAGGCATGCCTTTGGGCGGATTCATGGCCTCGTATGAGCTGATGCAGTGCCTCACCTTCGACCCCGTGCTCGGCCACATCACCACCTTTGGAGGCCACCCCGTCTGTTGTGCCGCCGGACTCGCCGCCCTGCAATACATCGAACGCCACGGACTAATGTCGGCCATACCGGCCAAAGAGCAGCTCTTCTGCCGGTTGCTCTCAGGGCTGCCGGGGCTGAAAGAGATACGTAGCACAGGCCTTATGATAGCCCTCGACTTCCTCTCAGAGACTTTGCGCGAGAAGGTGGTTGCCGCCTGTGTCGAGCGCGGACTCATAACCGAGAGCTTCCTTTTCTGTCCCACCGCCATGCGCGTGGCGCCGCCCCTTACCGTCACCGAGCAGCAGATAGAGGAGATATGCAGCATAATAAAGAGCGCCGTCGCCGACATAGAGGTGTAACTGCCCATACGACCCGCGACATAACCGCTCAAGATGATCGCCCTGTTTCAGGAGACTGATTATATTCAGCTATGTTTCATAATAAATCTGCCCCCCAAAAGTTTTGTATCCAACTCTTGGGGGCAGTTCACTTCCGCACAGGGGTTTAAATATATGGACTCAACCTATTTCAAGGTGAAGACCGCAAGCAGCGCCTTATGGTCTGTGGGCCATACCCCGAGCGGTTCTATCACAGGGTCGGGGGTCTGCTCTACCACACGTTCGTTTCTGAGTATCTCGCCACGCGGACCTATTATGGTGACCTCGTCAAGCGTCAGCCCATTGACAGGATAATAGAATATGTAATCTATCCTCTCGCGCTCGTCGGCAAGTGGCGCCCATGTCAGACGGCTCACCTCGGCACCCGGAGAGTCGGCCGGGAATGTAAAGCCGGGATGGGTCACAGGGTCGGGGAATATCTGACGGTAGCTGTCGACGAATCCGGCGCTGTCGAGCAACGAGGTGACATCCCACCTCACCACCATGCCCTGGTGGTCGCGCATATCTTTGGTGGCTTCGGTCCAGTCGAGGTGCGACGGTTCGTTGAGGTCGCCACCCATGAATACGATGCGTCCTTTGTCTATCTCGTATCGCGAGTCGGCTATGAAGTTGCGTATGGCGTCGTCACGCAGCGAACGGCGGTTAAGCTCAAGCAAGGTGTCGACATCGGTAACAGGACTCTTGTCTGCCCATGAACTGCCGTCATAACCGCGGGCATCGTAATATGCGCAGTTGAGGTAATCGAGATGCGCGGTATATACGGCCACCTCTCTGCCATCGACGTCGGCAACAAGCTTATATATGGTGCCGTGGTCGTTGTGGTGCGGGAATACGGTGGCGCTGTCTATGATGGGATAACGGCTCAGCAGACCCGAATCGTAAGAGTAAAACGAGTGATATTTGTGTCCGCGCGCCGCCAAGGCCTCTACTATGCGGTCACAGAAGCGCGTGCCGCCATAGTTGCGCACCTCGCTCAGGGTCACGAAATCGGCATCTGCACGCACAATCTCGTCGGCCATGGCCTCGAAGCCGCCCTCTATCACGCTACCCTCTTGCCAGACATTAAACTGCATCACCTTCAAGGTGCGCCCTCCGCCACTGCACGACACGGCAACAAACGCCATGACGGCAACGGCAAACAAAAGAAATCTTCTCATTGCACTATCTTTAAGTAAGTCAAACAATCATATTGCTATGCCACTTACGACTACGCCCGCACTCCGCCGGCAGGCGTGGCAAAGATAATGAAATATGCCCCCGCCAGCAACAAAAAAGCGGCATCTTCCATTGAAGATGCCGCTTTAAACACTCCCGTTCATCTGCGCGACCGGTTTCTCAACGCAACAAACATCCGTATGCCTGTAAATATCTTTGTAAAAAGCGAGCCCGAATGTATCAGTTTGTCTTTGGCCTGTCCGAAGATTACCGACGGAGAGAGCCTGTATTTAAACTCTTCGAGGTCTTCTCTGAGATAAGACTCATTGACATTCTGCATTATACGCAATTTCCTGCGTGCCCTTTTCAGCTCCTCCATTGTGCGGAGGTCGCGATATTTCACCTGCTTACTCATCGTCGTCATCGTCTTTACGGTCGAAAAACATGGGTGCGAACACGCGCACCATCCTGTTTTTGAACGGACCTTGATTTTTCAATATCAGCAGAGCGGCAATCATGTATGCAAAAGCGAGAATAGCCGCCGACCACACCCAAGAGTCGAGCCACATGTCGAGCAAAAATAACAACACTCCCGACAACAGCATCATGGTCAACAGCGCAAGAAACAGGCATATCACCAACACAACAGCCCCTCCTGCCACCGACGACAGCCCTTCGACCATCGCCAATTTGGCAGAGTCTACATGCAGATTGACATATTGTTTAAGGTCTTCTGCAATCCTGTCATTGAGTCTCTCTTCAGCCATGATTACTCTTTTTTATCGTCTCTCTTATCCTCTTTGTCAACACTTCCGCGCAATGCCTCCAGCTCTTCGTCGGCCATCTCGCGGCCCTGGGCTATTGCGTCAGATATGCGCTCGCGACCCTTGCGGTAAGTCTCGGTCACCTTCTGACGGCCATGCTCATACGACTGCTGAAACTTCTTTTTGCCTGTCTGGTAAAGTTCACCGGCACGCTCTTTGCCGTCAGCAACAGCCTTGCCTATCTTTTTGCGAGTCTCTTCCCCTTTGTCGGGTGCAAACAACAATGCCACAACCGCTCCGGCAGCAGCCCCGCCCAAAAATGCTAAAAAATTACCTTTTGTGCTCATAACTAATAATTTTAAATAATTAAACATAAAGAATGTTACAAACACTCTTGCAAATTTGATTCCAAACTCTTCATGCCTGACACTTTTTTCAAAGTTATAAAAAATTTCGGACAGAACACACCCGCGCCTGCCCGAAACACCGCTAAAAACATAGGCGGCCGCCCTTTTCGACAGCCGCCAACGACTCAAATGCTGAAAAGCCTATTTGACAAACACAATGTCATTCACATCATTCGGATACTCCTTGCCGTTAACCCAAAGCTGTTTCCTGCAAGAATATTTATCAAAATACCCCTTGACGGTGTCACAGCTGTTGTCGCTCCATCGTACCACGGTCTCGGCAAAGCCGTTTCTGGCGGAATTCAAATGCAGTTTGATATAATGGCTGTCGTGCTTTAAGAACTCATCCGGCCCGAACAGTTCAAGCTCGTCGACCTCGATAACAAAGTCTCGCTTTTGCCCGTCGTCTATAATTGTTTTTTCGACATCTAACGACTTAGGATAGTTTTTTGTCGGGTCTAACAAGTCGTTACCATATTCATCGAGCACGGAAACATCAATAATAG
>JAIECQ010000187.1 GCA_029068395.1 Rikenellaceae bacterium | reverse complement strand
CCGCAACCACCGGCACAGCGGAGAGCGCCCCGGGGCCTGCGGAGGGCACATCATGAAAGTGAAGAGCTTCACTGCCGTCCCTAATTCACTATCATATATATTACTGTGCGGGGCTGCGGCCCTCCGTTGGGCGAGGCTCCGGGCCGCTCGGGCTTCGTTCCTCAGCCCGGACACAAGGAATTCTTGCTTACGGCATACTTCGTAATGCCGGTTATAAGGAATAGTGTGCGGTTTCGTTTCACTCAGACCGCGCTGGGTTGCCTTAATTGATATAGTTATCTACTGGTGCTCTCATTCCTTTTGCTTTCATTCCCTTGGTGGTTGTGGGCCGACCGCAGGTCGGCCTCATCGTCGTGGATGTCGAGGGCGTGATGATGGTCTTGCGTGGTGAGTGACAAAGACGTGCAGCACCTTGGGTTGGCCGGTACGTGCCTTTGGCGTGAAGGAGCCACGGGCCGAGCCTGCGGAGGGCAAGGCGTGAAAGTGACGCGCTTCACCGCCGTGACTTAGTCACCGCCTGTAATTACTTAGCGGGGTTACGGGCCTCCGCGGGGGGAGGGTCGGCCCGTTGCGGCTCGTGCCTCGCCGCCCTGCCGGCGCAAAACCATGCGGTGCAAAATCCTGCCGGTTGCGCAAAGCATGCCGGCAGCAGAACCTGCTGAAACAAACCGCTGCGATGCAAAAAGCCCCCGCAAAAGCATCTTGGTTAAATGAAAATATGCGGTTTCGTTTCACTTAGACCGCCCTGTCGGAGCGGGATGGGCCGGCGCTGGCGCCGGCCTCATTGGTAAGTGTAGGGGGGCGTGGTGAAATTGGGCCGTGAGGCGTGAAATAGGCGGGGCGCTTTGTCTGTAGCTTTTGGCAAGGTTTTGTAGCTTGTGGTTTGGCTGTTCGAGCTGCGCACATAACACCCCTTTAGCGAGAAGGAGTTTCGGGCCGAGCCTGCGGAGGTAAGCGTGAAAGTGACGCGCATAACCGCCTATCCTTAGTCACTGCGCTATAATCACTTGGCGATGTTACGGGCCTCCGCGGGGGGAGGGTCGGCCCGTTGCGGCTCGTGCCTCGCTGCCCTGCCGGCGCGGAAGCCATGCGGGACAAAAAAACTGCCTGTGCAAAAGCCGTGCGGGTCAAAGCTTCCCGAAACAAAAATCACCCAATTCCAAACCTCTGCCGCCCAACCAATAATAACCCCTCTAATTCCGTGGAGTTTCCCGCTGTCGGTTACCGCTACAACGACTCGTACGGTACGTTGAACAATGCGGGTAGCGAGGGCACCTATTGGTCGTCAGTTGTGTATAATTCTAACAACGCGTACAACCTGTACTTCTACAGCAGTTATTTGAACGTGAGCAATGGCTTCACTAAGCGTTTCAGTTTTAGCGTGCGTTGTGTCCGCTAAATATTAATACTTTGGTTCTTTGATTTCTTTGATTCTTCCCCGAGGGCTTGCGTAAGCGGTGGGCCG
The DNA here is from genome assembly GCA_029068395.1 of Rikenellaceae bacterium. Taxonomy (GTDB): domain Bacteria; phylum Bacteroidota; class Bacteroidia; order Bacteroidales; family Rikenellaceae; genus CASDZP01. Next base: position 20,632 of record JAIECQ010000187.1, on the reverse strand, counting down.
GCGCCAGCGCCGGCCTCACGGGGCGAGTGTATGGAGTGTGGTGAAATTGGGCTATAAGGCGTGAAACAGGCGGGCGCTTTGGCTATAACTTTTGGTAATGCTTTGTAGCTTGCGGGTTTGACTTTGACTGATGCCTGTGCTGGCAGGGCGGTTAGATGTGCGAGGCTTTGAGGCTTGTGTTTTGGTTGTTTGGACTGCACTTAACGTATTTTTAGCGTGAATCAGCCGCGGGCCGAGCCTGCGGGGACAGGCAAGTATGGTGTGTCGGTCGGAAAAAGGAGGAAAAAGGAGGGAAGAAAGTAGAAAAGAGACAAATTGAGAAGTCAGAAAAGAGGCTGTTTAACAAGTTTTTAAACCATCTTAGACTTGCATATTCGGGAAATATTTTGAATGGCAGTACAAATAAAAAAGGCTGTCTAAAACTTGTCAGACAGCCTCTTGTGTTAATGGCAGATGGTATTATTCTGCAAATATCGTTACGTCGGTGGCGCCGGTTACGGTTATGCGTTTTCTCTGCACCTTGCCCTTTTTGTCGGTGTATTCGACATCGAAAATGCCGTTTACGGGGGCGTAAAGCACTAAGTAGTCGTTCATGTCTTTGGTGGGACCGGCGGTGGTGCCTGTTGCCACAACGTCGTTGTTGAGGTTTATCAGCTTGACCTTACCGGCCACACGGTCGGCGCTGCTCTGTGAGCCGTTGCTCTTCTTGAACATGCGAATGGCAACGGGCGAGCCTTTGCCCTCTTCGGCCTGCTGGCTCTTGTAGAGGGCAATGTAACGGTCGGTCACGTCAATGCCGTAAACGGTGGTGTCGTGACGGTTCCATACCAAGGGGTAGTTCATGCCTGTGGGGGCGTAAGAGGCGGCGTAAATCCAGGTCGCTTTGTCGTTTTTGTCAGCTTTGCCGGCGCGGGGCATGAACCATGCGTAATTGAGTTTCTCGGGCGAGTATTCGGTCACATACCATTTGCCGTCAATCCATACCTCTACCCAGTTGTGGTTGCCCTCGCGAGATACCCACATGGGGGTGCCTGCAAAGCGGGCGGGTATGCCCACTGCGCGGAAAGCGTCTATCAGAAGGATAGACAGGCCGGTGCAAGAGGCCATGTTTATCTCCATCGACTCGCGGGGAGACTGGTTGGGCTTTTTGCGTTTTACGTTATACACCACATTGACAGCCTTTTGTATGCTCTTGTTGATGGTGTCGATTGCCGATGTCATGTCGGCAGAAGCGGCTGCCATGGGGCCGAATATCTCCATGAACATGGGGCGCCAGCTGTCGCGTGTCTCGTCAACGCACACATAGGGAAGCACTTCGTTGTAGAATATCTCGGTGGGCAGCTCTTTGACCCACGGATATGTCTCGTATGCTTTGTAGGCATATTCGATATTCTCTTTTATAAGAGATGTCGAGAGGGTGTCGATGTCGTGTTTGGGCATGTAGGCATAGAGGTAAGCCATGCCCTCGCGATATTCGGGCTTGATGTCTTTGAGCACCTGCTCAAGAGCTTTTGCCCGTTCGGGTGAGGCGGTGGCGATGTTGGCCTTGGCCTTGGCCGCGATGTCGGCGTCGACATTCTTGTAAGGGTCGTTGCATGAGACCGCCAACAATGCGGAAGCCGCCACGGCGAGAAGGGTTGTAAACTTCATAAAGTTAAGATTTATTGTTGAAATAATGGTTTTAAAATCTATTGCTCCGCAAAGTTATGTATTTTAGTTCGGTTTGGCAATATTATGGGCTGTTTTTATTGATATTCGCACGTCAGTGCCGGCTTGCCGTATGTAGCGCAGATTGGTGCGATATGACAACAGGTGTCGGTGCGGTAGTGTTGAAAGATTAAAGAGCAATGTGATAAATTATTGCGTTAGCGGTAATGTGTTGTGTAATAGATTGTTGTGCGTATTTGTTGAAATAAAATGATAAAAAAATCAAAAAAGGTTTGGAGTGTATGTGCAAAACTATTAAATTTGCACCCGATTACAAGTCATGGCGAGGTAGCTCAGCTGGTTAGAGCGCATGATTCATAATCATGAGGTCGCCGGATCATGCCCGGCTCTCGCTACACTGATGGTCAAGCAGTTGCAATATGTTTGTGGCTGCTTGTCTTTTTTTGTGTCTGCACAATTGTCTGTTCTCTGCTTTTGACATGAAGTCTGCCGTGATGCGACGCCCGTTGATTTTAATCTGGCGAGCCGCTGAGAAAGATAGAAAACATCTGGGCAGATGACATGATGCCCGGCAAATTTTCGAGCGCACAATGGTTGCAGCTTATGTGTATGGCGCCTAAGCGACGTTGAGTGTATGGCATTGAAAAAGCGGCCTGTCTATGACAAGACAAGCCGCCTGAAGTTGTGACGTATGGTCAGTTTGCCGACCATATATATTGCCCGAATTTGGTGGAGTAGTGATGGTCGGTGTTGATGACGACGTAATTTTGGGGTTCGGGATATATTGATAGGCCGCAAAAGGTCTTTATGTCGAAGCCGTCCTCTTTGGGCAGACCGAACGACTTGGTGTGGTCTTTATATATGATCACATTGTCGAGCGCTTTCTGTATGTTGTCCATCTCTTTGTCTGTGGCGAACTGTTTTACATAGTCGCACAGGTCGAGAAAGCACTTTGAATAGTCCAGCTCTGAGTTTTTGTCTTTGCGTCCGAACCGCTGGACGCCGTCTATATATAGGTACATGTTTTCGCCCTCTCTTGCCAGCGGGGCTTTGAGCGCATTGACGAGGTTCTGTACTTTGGTGCAGTCATATAGCGATATGGTCGCGAAAGGATAGGTCGGCTCCTTGCGCCAGCGTGCCATGTATGCCTTGGCGAAGGCTTCAAGGTCGGGACTCTCCTCGTACAGATATTTCAAGGCGTCGGGGTATATGTCGGTAAATCCCGGAGAGAGTATCTCGGTTACCGAGGCCAGCAGCCTGTCGGTCTTGTCTGACAGCTCATACAGGGTTTCTATGTCGCCCATGTGGTGGGCCTCAAGCACTATGAAGTCGAATAGTCCCGGAGGTATGGCGCCGGCAAAGTCGGTCATAGACAGTTTGTTGTGCCTGTCTTGCAATATGCTGCCGGCAGTGCCTGTGCTCAGGTGCGGCCTTATGTCGTTGGAGTCGTCATCATCGTCGTCGTCGTAAGACTCTTCCAACTCTGCCTGGTCTGTGGGCAGCCATCCCGAGCCGCATGAGAACACTATCAGCCCGTAAGATTCGGCGGGCGCCCATTCGACGGCATCTTTGATTGAGCGGGCCACCACCTCGGCCGATGCCGAGTTTTCGCTGCCGTAACGTTTGAGCACCACATCTTTGTATATGCCGTCGGTGGTAAGCTCGACGCTTGAGAGGGTGGCAGAGCTTATATGTCCTGTGCGTGAGTCGTAGTCGCGATATATCAGCAGTTTGCCTTCGCCGCCGAAGCCGTTGCATATAGCCTTTATCTTTGCGGTGGTCTCGTCGGAAAGGCTGTTGTTGTCGCCGGCCATGTAACAGAAAATGGTGCGTTTGCCCACGCTGAGCTTTTTGCTGTCAGCTTTGTTGCAGCTCGACAGCAGAAACGCCGGCAATAGCAACAGATACAATATATTCCTCATAAATATAAAATAATATAAGACAATGGCATACATTGGTTTGCGCTCACCTTACGCAAAGCCGGCACTGCCCTTTCGATGTTGCACAAAGAGCCGCCAAGGCCTTGACGCCGCCGTCAAACCATTGTCGGTAATGCCGCAAAGATATTAAATTGCCGCATTATATGAAAATTTTCGGCCTGGCAAAGAGGCCGTTTGGCTCCGGGAGCTGTCTGACACAAGGGGTTCACACGTCGTCAGAGTTGTATTTGTAGCCCAGGCGTTTGCCTGTCTGTATCTTTGAGTTTTCTATCTTGGTGGTTATCTGCTCTACGGCTATTATCTTCTGGGTGTCGTACGGAGGCACCAGAAGGTCGAACTCCACAGAGTAGAGTATGGCGGTCTCTATTATCTCGGTGAGCACCTGTCGTGTCAGCTCTTCGGTGCCGAATGTGTCGTAGCTGTATCTGTTCTGTCGCTTGCCCTCCACGAAAAAGTGCCTGTTGCGGTTGACGAATATGCGGGCTATGAGGTAGCCCTCGTCTGAGCTGCGGTTGTATTTGAACGAGTCGGCCAGAAAGTTGTATATGTTTATGATGCCGCAATATGCGTTGAGGTGGTTCTCTTTCACGTAGTCGGCAGATAGCACCGAGTGTTCGCGGTTGAACTTGAATATGTTGGTGTGCATGCTGAATATGAGCATGTCTGAGGCCACCTGCAACTGGGCCTCGAACTTGCCGCGGTCGCGATATTCGGTCTTGATGAGCCGCGACGACTCCACCGCCTCGTTTATCTGACCCGACATCTCGTGCAGCAGGTCTTTAAGCTCTACGAACACATCGAAGCATTTGTCGAAAGCCTCTATCTTGACCAGTGATTTTGTGTCGAGAGCCTTTATTATGCTCTCCCTTTTCGAACCTTCGTCCATTATCTGTTGTTTTGGTTTGACAAAAAACACACGCTCTGCATGACGGGCATATTGGCAAAAAACCGTCTGCGGCGCTCACCGGAAGGCGTAAAAGCCCGGCAGGAGCCGCATGTTTCAGCGGTGCCGATGAAATTAAAACCGGCTATAAATTTAATATTTCTTTTTGTAATATCAAAATATTACCTTTGCGCAGACAAACAGACAACGCAATGGGCATACGCACAAAAATACGTCTTGGGTTTGCCTCGTTAGGGTTTCTGCTGATTATTGCGGCAGTGATATCATATTTCGAGCTTGCCCGTCTTAACGACAACTCTCACCGCATCATATCGGAGGGGGCCACCAGCGTCAGACTCTCCAACGACATACTCGATGTCATTAACCGTGAAGACTCCAATATACTCGAATTTTTCCGCCGCAAAGACACCATATTGTTCAACCGTGCCAGCGCCAAGTGCATGGGCGACCTCGACTCGGTTCTCAGCTCCATGAAGGGGTCGTTTCCCGAAAACACGCTCATCGACACGCTCATCGACCGCAAAGACATGTATGCGTCTACTGTGCGGTCGTTTGCCGACAGCTCTGACTTTCGCAACGCCACATGGTATTTCACCGTTTACAAGCCCTCTTACAACGGCTTTGTGCGGTCGGTCAAGAACTTCATGCGCTCTACGCAAGATCTGGTGACGCGTGAGGCTACCGGGGTGCAGCACAGCGCCTATCGCTCAATCATGCAGGGCATTGTGTCGGTGGGGGCGGCACTGGTGCTGATATTCATGTTTTATTCGCTGATAGACATCTATTACATTTCGCCCACCATAAAGATAACCAAGGGGCTTAAGAATTTTCTTATGATGCGGGTGCCTTTCAGGGTCGATGTGTCGGGGCGTGACGAGGTGTTCATGCTCAAAGAGTATGTCGAGCAGCTTATTCTGCGTCTGAAGGCCAAGAAAAACGACGAACAGTCAAAAAGCTGAGCAATGAAAGGGCATGTGGTTTTACGATATGTGGGCATGGTGATGCTGCTCAATGCCTTTTTCATGCTGGCGGCGGCGTGCGTCTCGTTGGCCAACGACATGGACACGGGTTTCTATCCGCTGATGCTCAGTTTCGTGCTGACGGCCATAATGGGGGGCTTCCCGTTCATATTCGTCACCTCGCCCGAGCCGATAACCACCAAAGAGAGCTATGTGATAGTGGTGTCGGCATGGGCCATGGTGTGTCTTACCGGAATGTTGCCGTACGTGTTGTGGGGCGGCGAGTTCACGCTTGTCAACGCATGGTTTGAGAGCGTGTCGGGCTACACCACCACGGGCAGCACCATAGTGAACGACGTGGAGGCGCTGCCCAAGGGGTTGCTGTTCTGGCGTTCGTGCACCCATCTGCTCGGGGGCGCAGGTATAATACTCTTCGTGCTGGCCATAGTGCCCACCATGGGACGCGCCAAGGTGGCCCTCTCCAACGTAGAGCTGTCGTCACTGGCCAAAGAGAACTATCGTTTCCGCATAAGGAAGACCATGCGTATAATAATGGTGGTGTATCTGTTCCTTATAACCACCGAGACCATACTGCTGGCCATTGCCGGCATGGACTGGTTCGACGCCGTCAACCACTCGTTCTCGACCATCGCCACGGGGGGATTCAGCACCCGCAACCTCAACATAGCATATTACAACAACATCTGGATAGAGATTATAATGATGGTGTTCATGGCGCTTTCGGGCATCCATTTCGGGCTGCTCTTCTCAAGCATCACGGCCAAGCGCAACAACATCTTCCGTTCAGAGGTCTCTCTCTTCTACATAATATGTCTGGCGGGAGCCTCTTTGATGATAGCCCTCAACCTTTGGAGCACCGACACATACACCTTTACCGACTCTGTGCGGTACGGCGCCTTTCAGCTGGTGGCCGTCTCGACCACCTCGGGCTTTGCCACCGCCGACTCGGGCGTATGGCCTGCCCTGTCGGTGAGTGTGCTGATATTCTTCTCGCTGATATGCGCATGTGCAGGCTCCACCACCGGAGGCATAAAGAGCGACAGGCTCCTTATAATGCTCAAGACCTTCCGCACGCGCCTGTTGCAGATACAGCACCCCAACGCCATTGTGCGCACCAAGCTCAACGGCGTCACACTCGACGAGAATACGGTCGGAGGGGTGTTTGTCTTCGTGGCCATGTATCTGGTGATATGTATAGTGTGCACGTGGCTTCTGTCGGCGTTGGGCATAGACCTCATGACCTCTTTCAGTGCGTCGGTGGCATGCCTTGGCAACGTGGGCATAGGGTTTGGAGAGGTAAGCTCGCTCAGTAACTTTGCCGCTATGCCGGTGCCGGCCAAGATGTTGCTGAGCCTTGTGATGCTCATGGGACGACTGGAGATATTCGGCTTCATTCAGATATTCATGATACGCAGTTGGCGGTGAGAGGCATACTCTTTGAACGTCTGCTCTTTGGAGAGTGTGAGAAAAAAATTGTCTCTGTTTGATGCGCAAGTGTTGTAACTTGATGCGTTGTTTTGTATTTTTGCAATGCGTAGCATGCGCAAAAGGGGAGCGGGTGGTTGTAATGTTTTGTATGCAGGAAGAGATATGAGCTTATTAAGGTCTGTTGTGATATACATGTCGGTGCTGGTGTGGTGCATGCCCGCGGCATCGGCCCAGCAGGTGAAGCCCCGGCATGAGGGGTTGGCCTCAGACAGCAACTACATGGAGCTGTTGCGCAGGGAGGCTTACCTTACCGCCGCGGCCGACTCGTTAGGTGCCGTGATATCGCAGAGACGCAAGATGCTGACCGAAGATCCCGCCTTGCGCGAGGTATGCTCGGCCGACATATTGCGTCTTGAAAGCGAGCTTTTCGACATGCGCAACCAGCTCGGCATGGTGGCCACCAAGACCAACATGATAGAGCAGGAGTATGTCTTAAAGAACATGTCGAGCCTCAGCCTGCCTCAGCCGAGCGTCACCGGCGGCGACGACTTTATTGACGACAACATGACCGACGAGGAGAAGCAGGCTATGCGCGATGCCGTGCGCGCCGACGACCTGCTGGTCTCTCTGGGGCGTCCTTTGCGCGAGGCTGTGGCGCGTCAGCGAGAGATATACGAGCGTTACAAGACGGTGGCCGACCGTGGCGAGGCGGCCATACTCGACTCGTTGTTTGAGGTGGAGAGCGCCACCATCAAGCGTCTTGACGACTCGCTGGCGCATTTCTGGCAGCCCGTCTTCGACACCAAAAGATATGCTTATGAACGTCTTCTCGACAAGCTCAATACCCCTGGCCCGGTGCTGGAGCCGGCCATAGAGCGTTCGCGCGAGCTTCGCGGCAGCGAGTCTGAGGCCCTTGTGCGATATGCCGCCCCGTCGTTTGCCATGTATGCGCCGCGCCGCCGTCTGCTGCTGCTATACAAGAGCATACTGGCCGAGCGTTTGCAGTCGTCGGTGTTGTATGACGCCGTGCACACCGCGCTATCGGAGCCTCTGCGCCGCGACTACGACTACCCTCTGTTGAGGCTGCCCGAGTTGGTCTTCGTCGACTTCGCTCCTGTTGTCACGGGGGGTGACGGGGCTGTGTCGGCCACTAATCCGCCGGTGCCGTTGGTGGTGCCCTCACGTGGCGAGCTTTTCAAGATAGAGCTTATGACATCGAGCGGAAAGCTCACCGACTATAGGCTGTTGCGTGGTGTCAACAATGTGGAGTACAGAGAGATAGCCGGAGGGCGTTTTGTCTATTACGCAGGTTCTTACCGCACCCGCGAAGAGGCCGAGCACGACAGCGCACGCCTGCATCGCAGCGGCTTGAAGACAAAGGTGGCCGCCTGGAAAAACGGCCTTCTGGTTGACGAGGATGGCATAGAGATAGAGGAGCGTCCCGTGGGCGATATATTCCGCGTGATAGTTTACTCTATGGACGACACCGCCCGCAACATAATAAAGGAGATTGCCCCCGACAAAGAGCTGCTTTCGATAGAAGAGCAAGAGCAGACGTTGGTGTCGGTGGGTCCGTTCGAGGAGTATGAGAAGGCGCTCTTTCTGGCCAAGAGCCTGCCGCGCGCAAAGGTGACGGGTGTCAAGATAGACAGGTAGCCCTATGTGTGACGGACGGGCGGCTGTTGCAGTCGTCATGTTAATTTAGATATTCAAAAAGATAACGGTTCCGAAAAAAATCCTTATCTTTGCACAAATAAAAAGATTAAAGTTATGTCGTTTCTTGATGAAAAAATAACAACCGAGGGGCTGACGTTCGACGATGTGCTGTTGATTCCGGCCTATTCCGAGGTTCTTCCGCGCAATGTTAACATCGCCTCGCGTTTTTCACGCAATGTATGTATCAACACACCCGTGGTGTCGGCGGCAATGGATACCGTCACCGAGTCGGCCATGGCCATAGCGATGGCTCGTGTTGGTGGCATAGGCGTCATACACAAGAACATGACTATAGAAGAGCAGGCCGCTCAGGTGCGCAAGGTCAAGAGAGCCGAGAACGGCATGATATTCGACCCCGTGACCATCGAGAGAGACAAGAACGTGGGCGATGCTCTCGCACTGATGAAAGACAACAAGATAGGCGGCATACCCGTTGTCGACGGCAAGAGGCTCGTGGGCATCGTCACCAACCGCGACCTGCGTTTCCAGACCGATATGGCGCGTCCCATCTCTGAGGTGATGACCTCTGAAGGGCTGATAACGACCACCAGCACCGACATACGACAGGCTGCCGAGCTGTTGCTTGAAAACAAGATAGAGAAGTTGCCGGTGGTTAACGGCAACGGCGAGTTAGAGGGGCTTATAACCTACAAAGACATAAGCAAGGTTAAAGACAATCCCAATGCCAGCAAAGACGACAAGGGCCGTCTGCGTGTGGCTGCCGGCGTGGGCGTGACGCACGACACCATGGAGCGTGTGGACGCCTTGGTAAAGGCCGGTGCCGACGCTATAGTGATAGACACCGCTCACGGTCACAGCAAGGGAGTAATAGATATGCTCAAGAAGGTGAAAGCCAAATATCCCGCTCTTGACGTGGTGGTGGGCAACGTTGCCACCGCCGAGGCTGCCGTCATGCTTGCCGATGCCGGTGCCGACGCTGTCAAGGTGGGCATAGGTCCCGGCTCTATATGCACCACGCGTGTCATTGCGGGTGTGGGTGTGCCTCAGCTCAACGCCATCTATGACGTGGCCAAGGCGCTCAAAGGCAGGAACGTTCCCGTTATCGCCGACGGCGGCATACGTTACACCGGCGACATTGTCAAGGCCATAGCCGCAGGTGCCGACTCTGTAATGGCAGGCTCTATGTTTGCCGGCGTGGAGGAGTCGCCCGGCGAGACCATCATATATAACGGACGCAAGTTCAAGTCATACCGAGGCATGGGTTCACTGGAGGCCATGCAGAAAGGTTCCAAAGACCGTTACTTCCAAGACATGGAAGACGACATCAAAAAGCTCGTCCCCGAGGGTATCGCAGCACGTGTGCCCTATAAGGGAGTACTCTCTGAGGTTGTCTATCAGATAGTCGGCGGCCTGCGTGCCGGCATGGGCTATTGCGGCGCCCGCGACATAGAGGCGCTCAAGGGTGCCCGCTTCATACGCATCACCTCTTCGGGTATAATGGAGAGCCATCCCCACGATGTGACCATCACGCGTGAGGCTCCCAACTATAGCCGTCAGGACTAATCGCTGCCGTGTCGCCGGACACTCACGGTTACTTCGAGGGGCCGAGAGGGTTGTGGTTGTGTGAGGCTGCGGCTGGTAGTTAATGGGCCGTGAGGCTGCAACCGATGCTGCCGCAAGGGGACTGTAGGTTACTTAAGTGTATGTGTTTCACATGCTTCCGGGCATGTCTGTTTAGGTCTTCGTGTGACGGTCACTTCCGTGCGGAGACCGTGTTTTTTACGGTTATAACGTGTTATTATGATAAGCTACGATTATCACATAAGGGTGCCTTACGGCGATGTTGACCGCATGGGTTTTCTTTATCATGCCCATTATGTGCGTTATTTCGACATGGCGCGCACAGAGCTTATACGCTCGTTGGGCATCACCAATCTTGAGCTTGAAGAGCAGGGCGTGATGCTTCCCGTGCTCAACGTCAATATCGATTACGGCATGCCGGCTCACTATGACGACCTGCTGACCATACGGGTGTCGTTGCGTGAGCGTCCGGGCGTAAAATGCGTCTTTTACTATGAGGTCATGCGCGACGGCGAGACCCTCACAACAGGCAGTGTCACCCTTGCCTTCATGAACAGTATCACCCATAAGGCCATACGTCCGCCCAAGGTGTTGCTCGACGTCATAGACAGGCACATGTGAGCGTGCACGGACGTTGTGCGCGCTTTTGCGGCATGCTCTCCGGCGGCTGTCTTGCGTGCCGGACATTGCGGTGTGGCGTCATCACAACATAACGATAACTTAATCGACAGTGGGAAAGGTGATGAATGTTAATCGTTTGCATGTCGGGATGCGTTCTTGCTCCGACCTGACGACGGGCGGAATAACATCTTCGATGTTGCTTTTCGCGTTCCCCATGATTGTCGGCAACATGCTGCAACAGCTCTATAACATCGTCGACATGGTGATAGTGGGACGTTGTGTGGGTTCGGCGGCTCTTGCGGCGGTGGGGTCTTCATATACGCTGACGGTGTTTCTTACATCTGTTGTCCTGGGGCTGTGTATGGGGTGCGGAGCCCTTTTCTCGAACTATTACGGAGCCTCAGACTACAGGTCGCTCAGACGCGGTGTCTTCATCTCGTTTGTTCTTACGGGAGGGGTGACGCTGGTGCTTGGTTGGCTCTCTTTCGCATTCCTTGATGACATAATGAGTTTCATGCGCGTGCCGGCAGATGTGTGGCAAGAGATGTATGACTATCTGCTGATTGTGCTGTCAGGAGTGGTTTTCGTGTTTGTGTACAACTATTCGGCATCGCTGGCAAGGGCGGTCGGCAATTCGGTCGCGCCGCTTTTGGCTCTGGCTGTCTCTATGGTGCTCAACATAGGTCTCGACCTGTTGCTTGTGATGGTGTTTGACTGTGGCGTGAAAGGGGCCGCCGTGGCCACCGTGGTGTCGCAGGTGGTGTCGGCAGTGTGGTTGTGTGTATATGTGACGGTGCGGTTGCCCTATCTTATACCGCGACGTAAAGAGATGGTTTTCAATGCCCGGAGCGTGCGCGAGATAATAGCCTATTCGTCGCTGACGTGTGCGCAGCAGTCGGTCATGAACTTCGGGATACTGCTGGTGCAAGGGTTGGTCAACAGCTTCGGGGCGGTGGTCATGGCCGCATTTGCCGTGGCAGTCAAGATAGACTCGTTCGCCTATATGCCGGTGCAGGATTTCGGTAACGCTTTCTCTACATTTGTGGCCCAGAACTTCGGCGCCGGACGTCGTGACCGCATAGGCAAGGCTGTACGTTCGGCTGTTGTCGTGTCGCTGGCGTTTTGCGTGGTCATATCGTTAGTGACGGTGGTGTTTGCCGACACTCTTATGATGATGTTCGTCTCTGATGGTCAGGACGATATAATTGCTGTGGGGGTCGGATACCTCAGGAGGGAAGGGCCGTTTTATTTTGCCATAGGGTGGCTTTTCCTGTTATACGGATACTATCGCGCAATAGGCAGACCTGCCATGTCGCTTGTACTGACTGTCATATCGTTAGGTGTGCGTGTGGGGCTGTCTTATGGGTTGTCTGCCGTGCCGTCGATAGGGGTGGACGGGATATGGTGGTCGATACCTGCGGGATGGCTGCTTGCCGATGGCGTAGGGTTGCTTTGCGGTCGGGCGACATTGCGTGGCAGAGGTGATTGTAAGTCTACGCTCCTTTGACAGAGGGTGCCTGCCGGCGTTATTACGGGTGGGCTGGCGGAAATATGCGGCTGTCGATGTATGCACAAAAAAAACAAGCAACCATTTTGTTGATTGCTTGCTTTTTGCTCCTCGTTTAGGACTTGAACCTAAGACCCCCTGATTAACAGTCAGGTGCTCTAACCAACTGAGCTAACGAGGAATGTTCTCTCTTCGATTACGGATCCAAAGATATGACGATTTTTTGAATCTGCAAAATTTTTTTGATGTTTTTGTGAAAAAAAGTTGCCGGCCATGCCTAACAGTCTGTTATAATGGCTGTTCATGTCGATGGGTGATACCTGTGGTTTTGCTATAGTTGCTGAATGCCGGCACGAAGTCGGGGCGAAAAATAATGTTGCCGCATGAAATGCCACCTTATTATTGACATGACGATGACAAATTTGATGCGACAGGCGATAAAAACAGTGCCGGCGGTTTCGAGTTTCTATATAAAATTGTATCTTTGTAGCAGAGAAAATTGCGGGAAAACCGTCAGAATATTAATGCAAAAACTACAAAAATGATTTATTCACACGAAGTAGAACACATGTGTGTCGTAAAGCAGGGGCAATGCCACGGCTGCGCACCTATCCCTCAGGAGGGCAAATGGGTGAAATCAAAACAGATAACTGACATCTCAGGCTTGACTCACGGTATCGGTTGGTGTGCTCCCCAGCAGGGTGCCTGCAAGCTCACCCTCAATGTGAAAGATGGTATCATACAGGAGGCTCTCGTAGAGACTATCGGCTGCTCGGGCATGACCCACTCGGCGGCAATGGCTTCTGAGATACTCCCCGGCAAGACACTGCTTGAGGCTCTCAACACCGACCTCGTATGCGACGCCATCAACACGGCAATGCGCGAGCTCTTCCTGCAAATAGCTTACGGCCGCACCCAGTCGGCGTTCTCAGAGGGCGGTCTGCCTATAGGCGCCGGTCTTGAAGACCTCGGCAAGGGCCTCCGCAGCCAGGTGGGCACCATGTACGGCACCTTGGCAAAAGGCGTGCGTTACCTTGAGATGGCCGAGGGCTATTGCACCCGCATGGCATTGGATGCCGACGGCGAAGTGATAGGTTACGAGTTCGTACACATGGGCAAATTTATGGATATGGTCAAAAACGGCACCGATGCCGCCGAGGCGCTTGAAAAAGCCAAAGGCACATACGGTCGTTTTGCCGACGCCGCATCTTACATCGATCCGCGCAACAAATAGTTCACTTTTAAAAACAGAAAATAGACATGGCATTATTTGAAAGTTACGACCGTCGTATCGGTAAGATCAACTCTGTTCTTAACGGTTACGGCATCAAAAATATAGAAGAGGCAAAGGCGATATGCGACGCCAAAGGTATAGATCCCTATGTAATTTGCAAGGAGACCCAACCTATCTGTTTTGAAAACGCGGCATGGGCTTATGTCGTTGGCGCGGCTATAGCAATAAAGAAAGGCGTCAAGAGTGCCGCAGAGGCTGCCGAGGCTATCGGCGAGGGTCTACAGGCGTTCTGCATTGCCGGTTCTGTGGCAGACGACCGCAAGGTGGGTCTGGGTCATGGTAACCTGGCGGCCATGTTGCTCCGCGACGAGACCAAATGTTTCGCCTTTCTGGCAGGTCACGAGTCGTTTGCAGCAGCAGAGGGCGCCATTAAGATAGCCGAGAAGGCCAACAAGGTGCGCAAAGAGCCTCTTCGCGTGATACTCAACGGCTTGGGCAAGGATGCCGCCATGATCATATCACGCATCAACGGCTTTACCTACGTTCAGACCGACTTTGACTATTACACAGGCGAGCTTAAAGTGGTACGTGAGAAGGCCTATTCTGACGGACTCCGCGCAAAGGTTAAGTGTTACGGCGCCAATGACGTACGCGAGGGTGTCGCCATAATGATGGCAGAGGGTGTCGATGTGTCAATCACCGGCAACTCGACCAACCCCACACGTTTCCAGCATCCTGTTGCGGGCACCTATAAGAAAGAGTGCACCGCCATAGGTCGCAAATATTTCTCTGTCGCTTCGGGTGGCGGTACCGGACGTACCCTGCATCCCGACAACATGGCGGCAGGTCCCGCATCTTACGGTATGACCGACACGATGGGCCGCATGCACTCTGACGCTCAGTTTGCAGGTTCGTCGTCAGTGCCCGCACATGTTGAGATGATGGGCTTCCTGGGCATGGGTAACAACCCGATGGTAGGTGCTACAGTGGCTGTGGCGGTGGCTATCGAAGAGGCTTCTAAGTAATCGGCCCGGCTATTGGTATTATGTTCGGCCTCCTTGCAGCTTCGGTTGCAAGGAGGCTTTTTATTGGGCGGCACGGGCGGCGGTTAGATGATGCGCGGGGCTTTGCCGATGCTTTTTATCGTCGGGGAGGAGGAGTGCCTGAAGTGTATTTTGTCGTGGCTTCAAAAATAAGGTAATATGCGGGCATAAAAAAACGGACCTTGATTTCAAGGTCCGTAAAATATGGTGACAGGTAAATTATTTTATCCTCTCGTAATACTCTCTGGTGCGGGTGTCGACGCGTATTTTGTCGCCGGTGTTGATGAAGAGGGGCACTTTGATGGTTGCGCCTGTCTCGACAGTTGCGGGTTTGAGGGCGTTAGATGAGGCGGTGTCGCCCTTGACGCCCGGCTCGGTGTATGTTATCTCCATGTCGACGATGGGAGGAAGCTCGGCTGTGAGCACCATCTCTTTCTCGGTGTGGAACATCACTTCAAGCACCTGTCCCTCTTTCATGAGGTCAGAGTTTTCGATGAGGTCGCGGTTGATGACTATCTGCTCGAAAGTCTCTGTGTGCATGAAGTTGCAACCCATGTCGTCCTCGTAAAGATATTGGTAGGGACGGCGTTCGACACGTATCGGCTCTATCTTTTCACCGGCAGAGAATGTGTTTTCTATCGTTCGGCCGGTCTCTATGTTTTTGAGTTTGGTACGTACGAAAGCAGGACCTTTGCCGGGCTTTACGTGCTGAAATTCAACTACTACGCACGCTTTGCCGTTAAACTCTATGCACATGCCGTTTTTAAGATCAGCTGTTGTTGCCATAATTATCGTTTGTTTTTAGTGTTTTCTTTACGCTGTTTTCTGCGGTAAAATTAACAAAAAAATCAAAATCCACAAAGGGGACAACCGGAACAGGTGATTATTTGTGACGACCGAATGTTGTTTTGCCGGTACCTCCTTTGAGGGGGGGACGGGGTGTTATGCTTCGCCCAACGTGGTAACACCAAGCTTCATCTCTTCGTCGGAGGGGTGGATGTTTATCTCGCCGAACGATTTTTCATATCGTGAGATGTTCTCTTTGAGCGAGAACATGAGCCGTTTGGCGTGCTCCGGCGCCAATATTATGCGGCTTTTGACGTGGCCTTTCTCGGCGGCAGGCATCAGACATATGAAGTCGAGAACAAACTCGCTCGACGAATGGGATATTATTGCCAGGTTGGAATAGGTGCCGTCAATGACGGTATCGTCTATCTCGATGTTCACTTCGTCAGACATCATTGTATATTTCATTGGTTTTATGCAACAAAGGTAGTAAACAATAATGTAACGGTTCACTTTTTGTTACATTTTTTAATAACAAATTATCAACATCGAAATGGAGGCGGTGAGGTCAAACACCTGCATGACGTGGCCGGCGGCTTAACTGCTAAAGTGGCCGTATTGCCAATGGCGACCCGTGTATCGATATGCGGAGGGCCGGGTATCAGGTCACTGCCCTTGCATGTGGCTGGCGAGTGAGCGGCGCATCTGTGTCAGGGCTATCGACTTTATGCGGGCTCTGTTTTCGGTCTCTGTGGGGTCGACAAGCAGGTTGTAGAACTCTTCGCCGCCGTCGTTGCGTAGTATGTATTTGAGGCGTCCGTCGGTGACGGCGTGGTATTGGGGGCTGTCGAAGAAGACGAAGTGACGCCAAGCCTTGGCCTTGCGTCGTATCAGCGGCAGCATTGACATGCCTTGACCTGCGACCTCATCTTTTATGCGGGCCATGCGGGCGACGGTGGGGGCGAGATCGTCAGAGGTGACAGGGTCGGCTATGAGGCTGCCACGCGGCAGGGTGGAGTGTTTGCGGGCGGGCAGCTTGATTATGAGAGGTATGTGCCATGAGTTTTCGTAGGGGGTGTCGCCTCCGGGAGAGGTGTATAAGAGGTATGATTTGTCGTATATGCCTGAGGAGCGGAGGGCGTACATGAGGTCGTTGAGGTAGTCGGGATGTGTTTGCACGGCTATGAGGAGGCGCTTTTTGCCGGTCATGGTTCTTATGACGTCGGCGGCCTCGGGTTGGGTAAGGCTTATGACGGTGTAGCGGTGACGGGTGAATGGCGAGGAGGAGATGGCGGCCTCGGGTCGGAAATAACAGTGCGAGAATGTGTATCCTTCGGCACGTAGCCTGTCGGCGCTATCGTTTGCGGAGTCCTCTGCCGCAGGGGTAGTGCTGATTATTACTATGTTGTGGTGTCGGCATGCCGAGGCATCGGGCTTAAGAAGCATAAGCAACGACAGCGACAGTGTTAGCAGGCGTATGTTCATTGCGGTAGGTTTTTGTCGGTAAAAATAGTCATAACTTCCGAATAACCCATTTTGCAGGGAGATATTTTTTGTGCTATATTTGAAAACTGTTTAATATCAAAAAAAGATGGGTGCATTTTTTAAAGAGTTCAAGAATTTCGCCATGCGCGGCAATGTGGTAGACATGGCGGTCGGTATCATTGTCGGTGCCGCGTTCAGCAAGATTGTGTCGTCGGTTGTGGCCGACCTTTTCATGCCTGTCATCGGTCTGCTGGTGGGTGGAATGAACTTCACCGACTTCTCGTTGACGCTGAAAGAGGCGGTGATGGATGGAGACACCGTAGTGGAGCCGGCCGTGGTGCTGGCCTATGGTAATTTCTTGCAGGTGGTGTTTGATTTTATGATAATCGCGTTCTGCATGTTCCTGTTCGTCAGAATGTTGAATCAGGTGATAAAGAAACGCGAAGAGGAGAAGCCAAAACCGGCTCCTGCCGCCGATGTGGTACTGCTGGAGGAGATACGCGATTTGTTGAAAAAGCAGACCGAGAAAGAGGACCGATAGCTGTCAGTTATCGGGTTGCGGTCGGCTCGTGCGACTTTCTTTTGTGGTAGTGTCGTGATGTGCCGTCGTCTTCGGGGGCGGCGACAAGGCCGGTGTCGCATATTCGTCCGCATAGCGGCATGGTGCCGGCCGGTGTCTCGCAGAGGGGTTTGTTCTCGTAAAGGGCGTAGCGGGCCTTGGCCTGTTGCGGCGTCATGTTGGGCATGATGACGTTGGCGCCCATGCGCAGGGCCTCTTCGCGGGCATGGCTGTCTATGGCCTGTAGTGCTGTGGTGGCGGCTATGTTGATGTCGGGCATGACAAGCCTGAGCAGAGCCACCATGCGCAGCGAGAGCCTGAGACGTTCGGCGGGCGGGACAAGGGTGTGGCGCAGTCCGTAGAGGGGCGTGTGGCGGTGTTCGAGGTAGGGGCCCATGCCGCACATGTCGATGTCCGTCTGCTGCATGAAGCGTATGTCGGCTGCAAGGTGTTCTGCGGTCTGGCCGGGCAGCCCTATCATGACGCCGGTGCCCACCTGATAGTCGGCCTCACGCAGCGACATCAGCGCTTCGAGGCGACGGTCGAACGAGTGGAGCGGGTCGGCAGGATGTATGCGGCTGTAGAGATGCCGCGAGCTGCTCTCTATTCTGAGCAGGTAACGTCGGGCGCCCGCCTCTCGCCACCGCATATAGGTCGAGAGCGATTGTTCTCCCAGTGAGAGGGTGACGGCAGGGCCTCCGTCGGGGGTCAGGCGCGATATTTTGTCGAGCAGCCGTTCTATGCGCAGGGTGAAGCTGTCTGAGCATTGTTCTCCTCCCTGAAGCACGATGCTGCGATAGCCTGCCTCCAGTGATGCGCGCACTGCCGACACTATGGCATCATCGCCGAGCATGTAACGCACGGCGTGTCTGTTAGAGCGTCTTATGCCGCAATAGAGGCAGTCTTTGGCGCATATGTTGCCTATCTCTATGAGCGCGCGCAGGTAGCACTTGTCGCCCACGTGGGCTATGAGGGTGTCGCGGGCGGCAGCGGCGTAAGGGGCAAATTTGTCGTCGTCGCACTCCAGAAGCTCGGCAAGGCGGGCGTCGGTGAGTTCGTGTCGGAGGTCTTTCATAGATGCAAAGGTAATGTTTTTTCGACAGAGTCCGTCTTATTATAATAAGGTATATGGTGCCGTTTGTTGACATACATACGCACAGGCGTGAGGTGTTGCCCGGGGTGGTGTCGCTCTACTCCCTGCGTATGGGGGTGGAGTGTTGCCGTGGTCTGACCGGGCCGTTCTGGGCGGGGGTGCATCCGTGGGACTGCGGCTCGGCCGACCGTGAGACGCTCGACAGGCTCGGCCTGATAGGAGCGGCGGGCATTGGCGAGATAGGACTGGACCGTGTGAGGGGGCGGCTTGACGAGCAGTATCCGTGGTTTGAGGCGCAGCTGTCGTTGGCGGCGCGGCGCGGGCTTCCCGTGGCCTTGCATGTGGTGCGTGCCTCAGAGGAGGCTATAGCGGCCGTGAGGGCCTCTGAGGTAGAGCCGTCACGTGTTATGGTGCACGGCTTTGCGGGCGGCGTGGGTCTGCTGATGCGTTATCTCGACGAGGGCTTTGTGGTGTCGGCGGGGTGGCGGTCGCTTGCCTCTGCCAGGAGTCGTGAGGCGTTGGCGGCGGTGCCCTCCGGCAGGCTGTTGGCAGAGACCGACGGCGTGGGCGACATAAGAGAGGTGTATGCTGCCGTGGCCGAGGTGAGAAGATGCGGGGTAGAGGAGCTTAAAGAGAGTATTTATGACACATATACAAGGTTTTTCAGATTATGAGCTGGAGAGAACGTACGCAGATGCTGGTTAAGGATGCGGGGGTGGAGGCTTTGGAGCGGGCCAATGTGCTGGTGGTGGGTCTTGGCGGCGTCGGGGCCTATGCCGCCGAGATGGTGGCGCGCGCGGGCGTGGGACGCATGACGGTGGCCGACGCCGACACGGTGAGCGCATCCAATATAAACAGGCAGCTTGTGGCGTTGCACTCGACGGTGGGACGCTCCAAGGCCGACGTGCTGGCCGAGAGGTTGCGCGACATCAATCCCGCCCTGAAGCTGACGGCGGTAAATGAGTTTTTGTCGGGCGAGCGCATGGAGGGCATAGTGGCCGGGGGCGGCTTTGACTATGTGATAGACGCTATCGACACGCTGACGCCCAAGATTGAGCTGATAATGGCGTCGTTGAAACATAATGTGCCCATAGTCAGCTCTATGGGGGCGGGGTCGAAGGTCGATCCCACTTTGATAGAGGTGAGCGACATATCGAAATCGCACCACTGTCCGCTGGCTCACATGTTGCGCAAGCGGCTGCACAAGATAGGGGTGCGCACGGGTTTCAAGGTGGTCTTCTCGTCAGAACAGCCCATAGAGGGCACCATGTTTCTGTGCAACGAGCAGAACAAGAAGTCTAACGTGGGCACCATATCGTACATGCCGCCGGTGTTCGGCTGCGCCTGTGCCTCGGTGTGTCTGCGTGATATCTTGGGGTTGTGAGCAGTCCGTTCATGGCCTTGTTCGCGACAGTCTCAGCTGGCGTGCGCAGGGCATATGTAGGCAGGGCGAACTAAAAAATGGCGAAATATTTCTCAATTAGAGAAAAAGTTGTTACCTTTGCAGACCCATTGATATGGGATATCGGATCTAAAGTATTAACTAAAAACAAGAAGACAGTGGATTCATTAAGTTACAAAACGGTGTCTCTGAACAACGCGACCGCAACTCGCGAGTGGTTCGTCATAGATGCCGAAGGAGTGGTTTTGGGTCGTCTGGCCTCGCAGGTGGCTAAGATTCTGCGCGGCAAGCACAAGCCCGGTTACACCCCTCATGTAGACTGCGGTGACTCGGTTGTGGTTATCAACGCAGACAAAGTAAGACTCACAGGCACCAAAATGGCCGATAAGGTCTACGTGCGTCACACAGGCTATCCCGGCGGACAGCGCTTTGCCACTCCTGCCGAGATGCTCAAACGCAAGCCTGCTTTCGTGGTCACCAACGCAGTGAAGGGCATGTTGCCCAAAAATCGTCTGGGAGCGGCCATCCTTAAAAATCTTAAGGTGTATGCCGGTGCGGAACATCCTCATGCCGCTCAGACTCCTAAAGAACTGAAAGTAAACGAGATTAAGTAAGCATTATGGAAATTGTAAATACTGTAGGACGAAGAAAAACAGCCGTTGCCCGCGCTTACGTCAAAAGTGGAAGCGGTAATATCATCATCAACTCACGCTCTCTGGAGACA
>JAIECQ010000186.1 GCA_029068395.1 Rikenellaceae bacterium | reverse complement strand
CCGCTGCGGTCGTTGGACGTGTCGACAAACAAAGCACTCAAATCGGTGTCGGCATACGGCGTGTCGCAGATGAACGGTCGCGACAAGTTCATGATATGGAAGTCGTACGACGCTGCATCCGACCTTGTAATTTCAGCCGACGGAAATTGGGACCTCAGAGGAAAATAAAAGCCGCAACTAAGCATAAAGAGAGACAACCGCAGCAGGCCACAAATGGAGCTGCCGCGCAAAGCCGCACACAACACCGTAACCCGCAACAGCAGTAACCCCTAAATGGAGCTGCCGCGCAAAGCCCATTAGCAAGCTGTAACAGCAGCAAGTCGCGACAATCACAACAGCACTACCCCCCAAGCGAAGCTACCGCGCAAACTCACACCACTGTAAACACAAACCGCCACAAGTCCGCAGCAAACCGCAACAGTCACAACCGCTGCCAGCCCCAAGCGAAGCAAGCCGCGCAAAGCCACACACAACATAGCAAGCCGCGACAGCCTCCGCTACCTAAATCCCCTTTTGCCATTGACGTTGCGACGCCGCCAGATACGATTCGTAGAGCCTGTAGTCGCGTATGGGGGCCTTGGCAACACCGCTTTGCTCTGCCGCCATTGCAATGGCGCTGCTGACCTTGGGCAATAAGCGTGGGTCTAACGGCTTGGGTATCAGATAATCTCGTGAAAACGATATGCGTTCTGTTATGCCGTATGCCTTTCTGACACTCTCGGGCACCGCCTCTTTGGCCAACTTGGCTATGGCATGCGCGGCGGCTATTTTCATCTCCTCGTTTATCTGGCTGGCTCCTGAGTCGAGCGCGCCTCTGAATATGTACGGAAAACCAATCACGTTGTTTACCTGGTTGGGGTAGTCGCTTCGTCCGGTGGCGAAAATGAGGTCGGGGCGCGACTTTTTGGCTGTCAGATAGTCTATTTCGGGGTCGGGGTTGGCAAGGGCGAAGACTATGGGGTCGGAAGCCATAGAGCGTATCATGGCAGGAGTGAGAATGTCGGCTTTAGATACCCCTAAAAACATGTCGGCACCCACCATCGCTTGCTCTAATGTGTCTATGTTGCGGTCGGTTACAAACTCCGACTTCTCAGGTGACAGTCCTTGCCGTTTGCGGTTGATTACACCCCGACTGTCGCACATCACTATGTTTTCGGGGCGTATGCCAAGGCTCTTGTAGAGTCTTGTGCATGCTATGGCGGCGGCGCCAGCACCGTTTACGACTATCTTTATCTCTTCCGCTTTCTTTCCCGATATCTCAAGTGCGTTTATCAGGGCTGCCGATGTTATTATGGCGGTGCCGTGTTGGTCGTCGTGCATTACGGGTATCGACAGCCGTTCTTTGAGCCGTCGCTCTATCTCGAAACACTCGGGTGCCTTTATGTCTTCGAGGTTGATGCCTCCGAATGTCGGCGATATGCCGGCCACAATGTCGACAAAGGCGTCTATATCTTCTGTGTCGACCTCTATGTCGAAAACGTCGATGCCTGCCAACACTTTGAACAGCAATGCCTTGCCCTCCATCACCGGTTTAGAGGCCAGAGCGCCTATATTGCCCATGCCCAGCACAGCGGTGCCGTTGGATATCACGGCCACTAAGTTACCCTTGCCGGTATATGTGTATGCCTCTGCCGGATTGTCGTATATGGCTGCCGATACCGCTGCCACGCCGGGGGTATATGCCATTGACAGGTCGTGTTGTGTGGCTGCCGGTTTGGTTGGCGTGACGGCAATTTTGCCGATAGGTGCAGACCGGTGATATTCTAACGCTTCGAGGAATATTGTTTCCGAATAATTCTTTTTTGTCATATATAAAA
The DNA here is from genome assembly GCA_029068395.1 of Rikenellaceae bacterium. GTDB lineage: Bacteria > Bacteroidota > Bacteroidia > Bacteroidales > Rikenellaceae > CASDZP01. The sequence continues at coordinate 20,274 of JAIECQ010000186.1, read as the reverse complement.
CTATTTTAAAACACTTTTTAATATCTTTGTTTTTTATTATTCGCATTCTGTTTTGATGCGGACGTCAATAATAACTGCTAGAATGAACAGTATAGATAATCTCAAATTGCGTGCCACGGAAGGGAAACAGGAGGTTTTCGATCCGGTGCGCAAAAAATGGGTTGCATATACCCCCGAGGAGCATATAAGGCAAATGTTCATACTTTTTCTGACGCGAAACATAGAGGTGCCGCTCGAACTTATCGCTGTAGAACGCGGCTTTAAGGGGGCGTTGGGAAAAGATTATCGTGCCGATATCGTTGTGTATGACAGAAACGGTGTGCCGCGCCTCTTGGTCGAGTGCAAGGCCGCCGATGTGCAGATAACCCGCGAGGCCGTAATGCAGGCCACCCGGTACAATGCAATAGTCAAAGCCGGCTATCTGGCACTGACTAATGGCGTCAAAAGCTTCCTCTTCAGAACGGACGATTTTAGAAACTATTCCGCAGTCAACCCGTTTCCTAAATATTGCGATTGGCGTTGACGAGCAAAAGTATCTGCAAGCGGAACGATGCCAGGTAGTGGAGTGAAACAGTCGCTGCGAGGGAGTGATAGAGCATTCCTGCAAGCGGCACGCTCCCCGGCAGACGGAGCAAAAAAAGAGACAGCCCCGGGACCCGAGGCTGTCTGCTGCATATAAGGTGTTGTGACGGCTTAGATGATGCCTTGCTCCACCATAGATTTGGCCACTTTCATGAATCCGGCCACGTTGGCGCCCTTCATGTAGTTTATGTAGCCGTCTTTCTCGGTGCCATACTCCACGCAGGCGTCGTGTATGCTCATCATTATCTGATGAAGTTTGGCGTCGACCTCCTCTGCGGTCCATCCTATCTTCATAGAGTTCTGCGTCATTTCAAGGCCCGATGTTGCCACGCCGCCGGCGTTGACAGCCTTACCGGGACCATACATCACGCGTGCCTTGATGAAAGCGTCTATAGCCTCGGGTGTGCAACCCATGTTAGAGACCTCGCCCACGCACGTCACGCCGTTGGCAAGCAGTTTGGCTGCATCTTCGCCGCCAAGCTCGTTTTGTGTTGCGCACGGCATGGCTATGTCTACCTTGACCTCCCAGGGTTTGGCTCCTGCTATGAACTTAGAGCCGGGGAACTTCTGGGCATAGGGGGCAACCACGTCGTTGTTAGAGGCGCGAAGCTCAAGCATGTAAGCTATCTTCTCTTCGTTCAAGCCGTCGGGGTCGTAAATGTAACCGTCAGGACCCGAGATGGTTACTACCTTGGCACCCATCTGTGTCGCTTTGGTTGCGGCACCCCAGGCCACGTTGCCGAAACCAGAGATGGCAACTACCTTGCCCTTGATGTCCATGCCTTTGTCTTCGAGCATCTTCTTGACGAAATATACGGCTCCGAAGCCCGTTGCCTCGGGGCGTATGAGCGAGCCGCCGTAGGTCATGCCCTTGCCGGTGAGCACGCCGGTGTTTTCGTGCGCCAGCTTGCGGTACATGCCATACAGATAGCCTATCTCGCGGGCACCTACGCCTATGTCGCCTGCGGGCACGTCGGTCTCAGGGCCTATGTAACGCCAAAGCTCGGTCATGAAGGCCTGGCAGAACCGCATCACCTCGGCATTTGATTTGCCTTTGGGGTTGAAGTCCGAGCCGCCTTTGCCGCCGCCCATGGGCAGGGTGGTGAGGGCGTTTTTGAACGTCTGCTCGAAACCGAGGAATTTCAAGATGCTGAGGTTTACGCTGGGATGGAAGCGCAGACCGCCCTTGTAGGGGCCTATTGCGTTATTGAACTGAACGCGATAGCCGATGTTGACCTGCACGGTGCCTTTGTCGTCTACCCAGGGCACCTTAAAGGTGAAGATACGGTCGGGCTCTACAATGCGCTCGGCAATTTTGTTGGCCTCGAATTCCGGGTGCTGGTTGTAAATCTCTTCAATCGACAGCAGCACTTCATGTACGGCCTGAAGGAACTCTTTTTCGCCGGGATGGCGTTGTTCGAGTTCTGTCATGAAATTTGAAACGTTCATAACAATATTTGTTTTAGTTGAGGTTTTTATTAATAAACACTCAAAGATATGAAAAATTTTTATATGATATACGCAAAAATCGTTAAATTTCATTAAAAATTGTCGCTTCGCAAATCGGGCGGTTCTATCGTCTTGATTATATGCGTGAATCGTCAAACCGCAATAGCCTAAAATAACCGCACGGCCACTTAAAACGCAGTGGAGCGTAGTACGAAAGCGGCACCAGCATCTTAAGTGCGATATGTGCCATCCACGGTCTGAAGAGACTTTCTTGGCCGGTGTGTTTAATCGCCAGCCGTGAAGTCCATATCCTTGAGGTGGGTGTAATAACTTTGGTGGAACGCCTTAAAAAGAGAGTCGTCTCGTTGGGTGAGGTCATACCCGGGGTTTAATATGTTTGACATCTCCAAAGAGTCGGTCTTGTAGCTATATGCAGCAGTAAGGCGCGCGCCGTCAAACAGATAGGCCAGAGAGTCGGTTATGAACTGATAGCGCTCGTTGTAATAGTTTGTCGCCAGTGCGGGGCGGTCGTTTTCGTTGAGCACATCGCGTCCGAATGCGAAATAGGGCTTGTTGTAGCCCAATAATCCCAGCACGGTGGGCATTATGTCGAGCTGTCCCGTCACGCCGTCGTACTCTGTGGCGCATACCGTGCCGCACCCGGCCGACTCTTCGGCCGAGGCATCATATATAAAGTATATTATGGCGCTGCTGCCTGTTGCGGTGCGCGTCTTGTCGGCATATATCTCGCTCGATACGTGGTCGGCCACGAATACGAAGAGCGTGTTTTTGAACCACTCCTGCCTGCTGGCGTGGTCGAAAAACCGCCTCAGCGCGTCGTCGGTGTAGGCCACACACGGATGCTCTTTGGTGAATCCCTCGGGGGCGTCGTAGTCGTCAGGCACTATGAAAGGGTGGTGCGACGACAGCGTGAATACGGTGGCCAGGAATGGCTGCGGCAGTGTGTCTATCACCCGTGCCATGTAACCCAAGAACTGACGGTCGCGTATTCCCCAAAATCCGTCGAAGTCGTCGGTGCCGTAAATGGCCTGATAATCTTCTTGCGCATGCTGGTTTTTCATGCCTATGTGGTTGCAGAAGGCCCAAAAGCCCATCGATCCGGCGGGCGATCCGCAAAAGAAGTGGGTGTCGTAACCCTCGCGATCCAAGAGAGAGGGCAACCCCTCTATGCGTCCCAAGGCCTGCGGCGTCAGCACAAACGGACTTTGAAATGAGGGTATTGACGCCAGTATGGAGGGCAATGCGTCTATCGACTTGCGGCCGCTGGCATAGGCGTTGGTAAAGAGCAGCGAGCGGTCCATCAGCGAGTCGAGAAAGGGGGTGTAGCCGCCGTTGGTGTACAACCCCGGGTTAAGGCGTGCCGAGTGTTCGCGGCTGAAGCTCTCAAGCACGAATATCACCACATTCTTGTGCTTCATGGCTGTGGTGTCGGCCGGCCGGTGATAGGGAGAGAAGATAGAGTCGCGCACCTCGGGGCTGAAAAACTCGGTCACCTTTATCTGTCCCCGACCCATTGTGCGTATCACGCAAAAGGGATTAGACAACACCAGCGACGACTTGGCCGGCGATGTGACATATTGGGCGGCGTTGCTCATGGCCATAGGACGTGTAGTGCGGGTGTATCCGCCCCTTACGGCGCCTACGCATAAAAATATGACCAAGGCCAATATAATGGTGTTGACAGGATAGAACAATATGCCGGCACGCAGCTCGGTATGCTTGTCGACGCGCAGCTTGCGATAGGCCGTTATCAGGGCCACCAACACCAAAACGGTAAGTGCCACGGCCAATATGTTCTCTCCCAAAGCCTGACGCACTATGGCCCCGTTGTTGTCGCCGTCCGATAAAAAGTGCATGTCGTCGAACGTGAATCTCTTGCGCGCCCCGCGGAAGTATATCGCGTCGCCAATGTTCATTACCACCGTTAGCAACAACGACAAAAGCCACACTATAAAGAGCATCGTCTGCCAAGGACTCCCCGTCCTGAAGCGGAACGGTACCAGCGACAGCAGCAGAAACAGCGAGAAGGCATACACCACCGATGCCGAGTCGAACCGCAGCGAACCCTCTATTATGCCCCACACCTCTGATGCCGCCACCGGTGACAACATGTCGGCGTTGATCATGAAAAATATCGCCCTGCAAAATGCCAGAGCTATGTATATAAGCAATATGCGGGCAATGGTGATAAAGAAATTATTCCTCATTACGTTTGTTTTTTTGTTTTCCTTTTCCTTTGCCGCCCCCCATGCTCTCTGCCTATAAAAACGGTTCCCGCCGAGATACTGCCAGCCCAATGTAGACCTATACCATGTCTAAACCTCGTGTCAATCCCTTTGTCGAAGCCCCCGTCCGAGGAGTCAGGGCTTTGATTCAATGCGTCCGTTTGGACGGCAGTTGTATGCTTATCACGGCGCACACCGTTATTACTATTCCTATTATTGTCTGTATGTTGGGAGTCTCTCCCGGCAACAGCATCCAGCTGAGCACCACGCCCACCACCGGCACTGTAAATTTGCGTATGTTAAGCTCTGACACCTTAACCCCGGGCTTTGCCAGCAGATAGTACCATATAGAGAACGCCGCTGCCGGTATTGCCGCCAGCCACAACACCGCCGCCCAAAACTCCGGCGGATAGCAGAACGACAAATCGGGCTTTTCCACCGCCATGGCCGTTGCAAACAGCAACAGTCCGCCCGTGAAGTTGGCAAACGAGGTGAGCATCACAGGCGATATGCCTCCACCCTTTTTGACTACCATTATATTGGTGTACGACCCGGCCATGTTACTGCAAAGCAACAGCCCTATGCCGGCATAAAAACCGCTGCCCGTAGCCTCCATGCCCCCCTTGCTTATGCTTATGAACACCACACCCGCAAGTCCGAGGGCCACTGCCAACACCTTACGTCTGGTGAAACCGTCGCCAGGCATGGTAAGATGGGCCATAATGGCCACAAACAGGGGTCCCATGCCCGTTATTATCGCCGCCACCGAGCCAGGCACCTTGTCTAAGCCCATGAAAAACAGCCCATATTGCAAATAGGTCTGTATCAGGCCGAACAGCAGCATGAAACGCCAGTGCACCAACGACTTGATTATGTCAATGCGCATTGCCAGCATCACCGGCACAAGCAGCAGCCCGGCAATGGTAAACCTTATGCCTGAGAGTGTCAGCGGTCCGGCAAATGTAAACCCTATCTTGGCTCCGGCAAAGGCCGAACCCCACAGGAAGCATGCCGTAAAGGCCAATAGCTCATATTTGAGTTTGAATGTGCGAGGCATCGGCGTGTCAGGGCGTTGTCATCATAAACAGAGAGTAGCCGCCCCGCTTGGCCATGTTCATCAACTTGGCAAACTCGTCTACCTGCACATGTTTGTCCATGTTTACCATCACTAACGGCTTTTTCACCCCCTCGAACCGTTTTTTGAGCATTGGCTCTATCTGCTCGTAATTTACGGGATTGCCGTCTATGAAATATTCGAGCTTTGAGGTCACCGTTATGGTGGTGGTGGGCTTGTCGTTGACACGGTTGGTGCCTTTGGGCAGCATTATCTGCAATGCGTTGGTGTTGACCATCGTCATGGCAACCATGAAAAATATGATAAGCAGAAACATAAGGTCGGTCATAGATGCCGACCCGAACGATGTCTCTACCTTCGATCCTCTTTTTATCGCCATTATTCCGCCGGATGATTGAGTATGTCCATAAACGCTATAGAGTTGGCCTCCATGCGGAACACCACCTTTTCTATGCGTTGCACAAGGTAATTATAGCCGAAATAGGCGGGTATGCCCACTATAAGGCCCGCTATTGTGGTCACCATTGCGGTGTACATGCCGCTCGACAGCAGGCTTATGTCTATGGCTCCGCCCGCCTGTGCCATGTCCATGAATGCCTCGACCATGCCCAGCACCGTCCCCAGAAAGCCTATCATGGGGGCGCCACCCGCTATAGTGGCCAGAAAAGGCAGGTTGTTCTCGAGCTTCGACACCTCTAAGTTGGCCACGTTCTCTATTGCCGAATGTATGTCGCCCAGCGGACGTCCCAAGTGCTCTATCCCTTTCTCTACCATGCGCGCGGTGGGCGAGTTGGTGCTCTTGCACAGCTTTATGGCCTGCGCCACCTTGCCGGCATACATAAATTCGCGTATCTTGTTCATGAAGCCTACGTCGGTAGAGGTGGAGCGGCCTATTACTATGAAACGCTCCACGAATATGAATATGGCCATGCCCATCAGTATGGCCAGGGGTATCATAAGCCATCCGCCCGCCAGTATCAGGTCGCCCAGACCCACGCTCTCGGAAGCTCTCTTTGCCGCTCCTCCGGCCGCTTGCATCAGTGTCAGCATACTATATAATTGTTTTTTGGTTAATCATCTTGTCTTACTGGCGGTGCTCCTTTCCGCCATTTGTGCCGCCTCTTGTTATGTTGTCACACCTCGTTTTTGGCGGCTATCCGGCTCTTGGCCCACTCCATCACCCCCGACGCCTCCCGGCCTGAACGCAGCAGGTCGGCCATGCGAGCCATGTAAGGGGCCACGTGGTCGAAGAAGAGATAGTATCCGCGGCATAGCGCGTTTTTGCCGTGATGCTCGGAGTCGCCGCCGAAACGATGCTTGGGACATCCCCCCGTGCAGGCGAAATAGTATCGGCACCGTGTGCATTCTTCTGCCAGCCCCGACCTCTTGGCCATGCCGAAGAGGAACTGACTGCGCGAGACGTACATGTCGGAGAGGTGCCCCTCCGTAATGTTGCCCAAGCGATATTCCGGATAGACAAAGTGGTCACAGGCATATACGTCGCCGTTGTGCTCTACCGCCAGACCGTCGCCGCAGCTCTTGGAAAAGGCGCACAACCCAGGGTTTACACCCACCCATTGAGCCAGAGCCACATCAAACAGCTGCACGAAATAACTGCCCACGTCATGCGTCACCCACTTGTCGAATATGTCTGTCATGAAACGGCCGAAACCCTCTGCCGACACGCTCCACGGCGCGGGACTGCCTCCGGCGTCGAACGGCGACACTATGCGTCCCTCTGCCGACAGGTGCTCTACGGCGGGCAGAAACTGCATGTACCGGCTGCCGGCCGCGCGCAGAAAGTCGTATGTCTCCACTCCGCGACCCTCTGACAGACGACTCACCACCGACAGGGTGTTGAACTCCACCCCGTGACGGACAAACAGCTCTACGGCCCTCATCACGCGTGCAAAGGTGGGGGCGCCTGCCTTGTTGCGTCTGGCTCCGTCGTGAATGTCTTCGGGACCGTCTAACGACAGCCCCACCAGAAAGTCGTTGTCGGCAAACAGACGGCACCACTGGTCGTCTACCAGCGTGCCGTTGGTCTGTATGGTGTTGACAATCTTGCGTCCGCCAGCATAACGGCGTTGCAGTCTCAGAGCATGACGGTAAAAGTCTATGCCCGCCAGGAGAGGCTCGCCGCCATGCCAGCAAAATGTTATTTCTGGCACATCCACGCTCTGGCAAAACTGCCTTATGTATGTCTCAAGCAGCGACAGACTCATGCAAGGGGTGCTGTTTTGGTAAAGCGCCGCCTTGTCTGCGTAATAGCAATAGTCGCACGCCAGATTACAACTGCTGCCCACCGGCTTTACCAGCGTGGTGAAGCTCTTGCGTGAAGATTTGGTGGCTTCAGAAAAGGTTATGCTTTTGTTGTTCATGTCGCCCTTGGCCCCTTATATATTATAGGTGTCTATCGCATCTGCAAAGATACAATTTGAATTTGTATCTTTGAAACGTTTTTGTAATATCTTTGCATCGGGCTTTGTCGACCCTGCGCACGGGGGCGGCAGAGGGCCTTTAAAATATTCTCGTATGGCTAAAAGAAGAGGCATTGGCGGCTGGGTGGTGCTGCTTGTTGTAATGGTTGTTATAGGCGTGGTGTTGGTTGCTGGCGATGGCGATATAGACCGTGCCGTGAGTCGCGGACGTGAGTTCGTGTCTCATGTCGCCGCTGTCATTACAGGCAAAGAGGGCGATACACACGACAAAGGCGCCGCCATATATGAGAAAAAGGGCGATACCGGCAGTTCTGCCGTCAAAGCCGGTCCCGCATCATCGGCCCAAGCCAAAGCCAAGCCCGCCGTCAAAGCCAAGCCTGCATCATCGGCCCAAGCTCTTGACTACAGCCGTCTTCAGCCGGGATGGGGAGTGGCCCGTTACGCTCTGCCCGCCGGAAGCGACACCCTCTACACCCTTGTAAGCCGAGAGGGTCGTTATGTGGTTAACTACGACCCCCATACGCGCAACTCCCGTTGGGCCGCATATGTGCTCACCCGTGCCGAGGTGGGCGTCAAAGGCACCGTCCGTGCAACGTCATTTGTCACCGACAGCCGTCTTGTGCACAAGGGATGGGCAAGCTCGTCATCGGCCGATTACACAGGCTCGGGATATGACAGGGGCCACCTTGTGCCCTCTGCCGACCGCGACGACAACCGCACAGAAAACAGGGCCACCTTCATAATGACCAATGTGTCGCCCCAAAAGCCGGGTCTCAATCGTCATGTGTGGAAAAGTCTTGAGGGCAAGGTGCGCGAGTGGGCCGCCGAGCACGACTCTCTATATGTGGTCACCGCCGGTGTGCTCGTCGGCTCCAAGGGGCGTCCCCTCAAGAAGATAGGCAGCGGTGTGGCCGTCCCCGAGCTTTTCTATAAGGCGGTGGCCACACGCGACGGCGACGGATTTCAGGCCATAGGCTTTGTGATTCCCAATATTGACGACTGCAACCGCGACTATCGTGTCTATGCCGTCCCTGTCGACTCCATAGAGACACTTACAGGGCTTGATATATTCCATCTGCTGCCCTCTGAGCCCAAATACGACAAAAGCTTTTGGTTTAAATAGCGCGTAAGAGTATGCCCGTCGGGGGCTGCGTCAAAACGACGGACTACTGGGTTTGCCTTAGATGGTTTAATGTCTTACCTTTGCAGATGATGAAACACATGGAACAACTGTTTGAAGATAGCATATCGTTGCTCAAAAGCATGATAAAGACCCCCTCTTTCAGCAGACAAGAGGATGACAGCGCCTCACTGATAGAGAGCTTTCTGCATGATGTCGGCATTGAGTGCGTGCGGTCGGGCAACAATGTCGTTGCCTTTGCGTGCGATTACCGTCCCGACAGGCCGACCCTTCTGCTCAACTCGCATCACGACACCGTGCGTCCCAACACCGGATATAGGCGCGACCCCTTCAGTCCCGACATAGAGGGCGACAGGCTCTACGGTCTGGGCAGCAACGACGCCGGCGCAAGCGTTGTCTCTCTTGTGGCCGCCTTTCGCCGTCTTTATCACGACAGCGTCCACCGTCTCAACCTCTGTCTTGCCATAACGGCCGAAGAGGAGGTGTCGGGCAGCGGCGGCATCGAGAGCGTCTTGCCCATGATAGGAGCCATAGACCTTGCCGTGGTCGGAGAGCCTACAGGCATGAATCCTGCCATATCAGAACGCGGCCTTATGGTTGTCGACTGCACAGCCCACGGACGTGGCGGACATGCGGCCCGTGGCGAGGGCGACAACGCGCTGTATCACGCCATCGACGGCATCAACCGCATACGCGCCCATCGCTTCGACCGCGTCAGTCCATGGCTCGGCGACACCATGATGACGGTGACGCAGATAAACGCGGGCACGCAACACAATGTCATACCGGCATCGTGCGACTATGTGGTCGATGTGCGCATGACCGAGCTTTACACCCACGAAGAGCTGCTCGACATTATAGGCCGTCTCTGCGGAGGCAGTGCCGTGGCCCGCTCCATGCGTCTGCGTCCGTCTCACATACCGTCCGACCACCCCTTTGTCGCCTATGCCGCAGGTCTCGGCCTTACCCCGTTCGGTTCGCCAACCATCTCTGACCAGGCCCTGATTACGGCCCCGTCGGTCAAGATAGGTCCGGGCGACTCGTCACGCTCGCACACCGCCGACGAATATGTGCTTCTTAGCCAGATACGCTCGGCGATAGACATCTATACCGATATTATAAAACACTACATAAGCAATGAGTAAACTTTGGCAGAAAAATACGGACAGCGATCCGTGTGTTGAACAATATACTGTCGGTGCCGACAGGGAGATGGATCTTTTGCTTGCCCGCGTCGATGTGCTCGGGTCGCTGGCGCACACGCGCATGCTCGCATCTGTGGGTCTTATGTCTCCCGACGATCTTGAGGCGGTGCAGAAAGGGCTTAAAGAGATATACCGACACATAACGGAGGGCCGCTTTGCCATAGCGCCCGGTGTCGAAGACGTCCACTCGCAGGTGGAGTTCATGCTCACCGAGATGGTAGGCGATGCCGGCAAGAAGATACACAGCGGACGTTCGCGTAACGACCAGGTGCTTGTCGACCTCAAGCTCTTTCTGCGTGATGAGATACGACACATCGTCACCCTTGTCGGGCGCCTCTTTGCCAAGCTGCAAGAGCTATCGGAACAACACAAAGATGTGCTCATGCCCGGCTACACCCACATGCAGATAGCCATGCCGTCGTCGTTCGGGTTGTGGTTCGGAGCCTATGCCGAAAGCCTTGTCGACGACCTCGAGATGCTGCTTGCCGCTTACCGTGTGTGCAACAAAAACCCGCTTGGCTCGGCTGCCGGTTACGGCTCGTCGTTCCCGCTCAACCGTCACATGACCACCGAGTTGCTTGGCTTCGACTCGCTCAACTATAACGTTGTCTATGCACAGATGGGACGCGGCAAGTGCGAACGCATCGTGGCCCAGGCCCTCGGCTCTGTGGCGGCAACGCTATCTCGCCTGGCTTTCGACAACTGCCTGTTCCTGAGTCAGAACTTCGGATTCATATCATATCCCGACACCCTCACCACCGGTTCGAGCATCATGCCGCACAAGAAAAACCCCGATGTGTGGGAGATAATGAGAGGCAAATGCAACCTCATACAGTCGCTTCCGGCGCAGATAACGTCACTTACCACCAACCTGCCGCTGGGTTACAACCGCGACCTGCAACTGCTCAAAGAGGTGCTGTTCCCGGCCATAGGCTCGTTGACCGAGTCGCTCGAAATGGCTGTCTTCATGCTCGACAACATAACGGTGCGCCGTGGCATTGTCGACGACAAGATGTACGACTATATGTTCAGTGTCGAGGTGGTCAACAATGCGGTGCTGTCGGGTGTTCCGTTCCGCGAGGCATATCGCAGTGTGGGGCTTGATATAGAGGGCGGACGCTTCAATCCCTCGCGAGACATTTGCCATATCCACGAGGGCAGCATAGGCAACCTGTGCACCGACAGCATAAAGTCGCTGTTTGACGATTGTGTGGCCCGCTTCGGCTTCGACCGTGCCGTTGAGGCCGAGAGCCGATTGGTAGAGTAAGGATTGTCGGCCGTGATATTGTGATACAGGCAGTTTCGTGACTTAAAAAAATAGCTGATGAAAGGTAATCATAAAGTGTTGTTTGTGTGTCTGGGTAATATATGCCGTTCTCCGGCTGCCGAGGGTATCTTTCGTAAGATGGTGGAAGACAGAGGGATGTCGTCTTGCTTTGAGATAGACTCGGCAGGTACTTACGGCGGTCATGCCGGCCAGTTGCCCGATGCGCGCATGAGGGCGGCGGCCTCGCGTCGCGGATACACCTTGACCCACCGCTCGCGCAAGCTTACCGACGACGATTTCATGCACTTCGACATGGTGGTGGTGATGGACGACTCCAATTATGAACGGGCCTGTCGTATCGCTCCCGACAGAGAGTCGCAAGGCAAGCTCTATCGCATGACCGATTTTCGCCGCAACTATCTCTGGGACCACATCCCCGACCCATATTACGAGGGTGCAGAGGGGTTTGAGTTGGTGCTCGACCTGCTCGAAGACAGCCTGCAAGGCCTGCTTGACCATCTGTGTTTGGCTGAGTCTGAGGGGTGATATTGGGGGTGTCGACAACAATCGAAGAGACAGGGTGTTATGTTTTTAATGAACACAAATGGTCGTTTTTATTTGTAAATAAAAATTATTGCCCTTATCTTTGAAGGCTTAATTCTTATTATATCTTTATAACAATGGGAGAATTATTTGAAAAAATCAAAGCGCAAATCGAGGTTTTTAACGAAAATGCGCAGTTGCAATTGGAGAAGGGTAACAAGGCGGCCGGCACTCGTGCCCGCAAAGCCTCTTTAGAGCTCGAAAAACTCCTTAAAGAGTTCCGCAAGGTCTCTTTGGAAGAGTCTAAGAAATAACTCCTCCGATTAAAGAAACGGGATGTCGCAATACGCGACATCCCGTTTCTTTTGCTGGCATCGCCGTTGTTTTGCCCGACACTGCCGTTGATTTGCTGGCACTGCCTCCGGCGGCCCTTCCGGGGGAGGGGTCACGGACCCCGTTTTGATATTTTTGAGGAACAACTAAGAACAGAAGTACGAAAGATATGGATAAAGGCGTTCGACTATCGTCTCTCACCTTTATCCATATCTTTCGTTTTTGGCCCTGGGGTTGGGTGCCTGAAAGAATCTCAACAGGGGCATGACCGCTTCGCGAAAAGAATGCAGAGACAACGATGCAAACAAAAGTGGGGTAGTGCGGTAGGCATACACGGCAATGTTCCGCAAAATATAATGAACGCACCCGCCAACCAGGCACTTGCTGCCTTTCCGCATGTGCGGTATTTATTCCGTCAGGCTTTGATTTGGGGGCGCATGGCTATCATAAAGAGCTCTGTGGCACCACAGAAATCAGATCATTGGCGGACACAGTGCACGATAGAACTGTAGTACTTGCTGTAGTTGCTAACAGCTGAACTACTATTACTTAAGTAGAGTAATGCGCGTTATCAGAACTGCCGGTAACTGCCGTACAATATTCATCAACCCCAAAAACAAAGCGGCGACAGCAAAGCCGTCGCCGCCCTGTGGGTAGCAGCATCAGTATTCCTGATTCTCGCCGAAATCTTTTCCTTTGTGCCACAGCTGGTTGCATAGCTCGTATGCTGCTATGTCCTTGACAGATACTTTCTTGTTTCTGTCTACCAGGTAAATCATGGGTATGGCGCCAAGGTCGTAAATGTTGTTTTTCTCTATCACTCCTTTGTCGTCCCACAGGTTTATCCACCTGTTGCCATATTCGGGTTGCGATATTATCTTCAGCCACTCCTCTTCGCTGTCGCCTATGTAGATGGCATATATCTGTAGCTCGCCGTCCTTTTCATACTCCTTGACACAGTCTGAGGAGTTCATCAGGCGAACTGCTTCCGAACAGTTGCCGCATCCGGGATTGTAAAAGAAATAGACCTGCCATTTCTTGGGATGCTTGGTGGGGTCGTAACGTCGTCCGTTGGGCAGACGCAAATCCATTGAGGCCACTCGTGTACCGGGCAGGTGGTTGCGCGCCAATTTGAGTTTATGTCTGTAAGGTTCTTTCTCTAACTCAGAGTAATTTTTTGAGGCAACAATGCGCTCTAAGGCGTTCACATATATGAAATGTTGCTTCATGGGCTGTAACTTGTTGCCGAAAGCCTTGTCCATCAGGTCGGTAACCATGCGGAACATCCTGGGATTGGCCTCGCAGCTGTCGAGAAAATTGTTGATTATCTCGTTGGCCTCATGCTCCGGCTTTCCAGACAACACGCTAAGATATGTCATCACGCGCTCTTTGGTCTTGGGGAAGAGAGTTATGCGGCGGTCTTGCAGTCTTACGTGCTTCCAGTAGTTCTTGAGCGCCGTTTTGATATACTCGGGGTCGGTCTTGTCGTTGCCCGGCTCGGTCATTGCACTGACATACAGCTCTATAAGTTCGCCTTTGTGGTCGTTCATAAAATCAATGCTATAGGCGGTCAGCTCGTTGCGCGTCTCCATCTCCATGCGGTCGAAAAGGCGCACGCTGTCTTCCACATATATGGCATAACCGCCCCCCAAGGCTGCGTTATAGCGGCTGTTTATATTTTTGAAACGATCGAAAAACGGCTTGGTAGCCTTATTGTACTCGGCAATCTGGGCCATCATCTTAGAGCCTGACACCTTGGCTTTGCCGGTGTAACCGTCGGCCTCTACGGTAACCTTCATGTCGGTGCTGTCGTTGTATATATTAGCCAACGGCTCTTTCTCTTTGCCAAGGAAGAGAGAGAAAACACCGTCTCTTACCGGATTGCAGTTGAGAAAGAAATGTTCTGATGCCGACACGCTGTCAACATCGACATAGTCGCACTTATCGGGGTCGAAGAAACGCAGATAAGCCTTGTTGCCGACACCTGGATTTGTCAAAAACACCTCCACGTTGCCGTCTCCTCTTGTTGGTGCTCCGCTTTTTGTGCCGTTGCACGAGGCGAGCGACACTACGGCAAGCATCACATAAAATAATCTTTTCATTTTCAAAATTATAATTAACAATACCCTTAAAAAATTCAAATAGTAAAATGTGCCGCCATATTTTCTAAAATGCAGATGTACGCACCCGTCACATGGTCAGCTGTCATGGCATCTTCTGCCATAAATAACGTAATCATCTGCCTGCCGAGTATATTATCTCCTCGATAAGTTCCACAGCCTTCTGCATCGACTCTATGGCGACAAACTCATACCTGCCGTGGAAATTCTCGCCGCCGGCAAATATATTAGGTGTCGGCAGGCCCATGAAAGAGAGTCGGGCACCGTCCGTACCGCCTCTTACGGGGGTTATTATAGGCTCTATGCCTATGCGGCGCATCGATTCAATGGCTCTTTCGACAATGCGGTAGTTGTCGCCTGCCAACACCTCGCCCATGTTGTAATACTGATCTTCAGTCTTTACGCTCACCACCACGTCACCGGCAGAGAGCGATGCGGCTATCTCTTTTAGTTTCAGCTTGCGAGCCTCAAAGCTGCTGCGGTCATGGTCGCGTATCAAATACTCGGCCGCTGCGCGCTCCACACCACCTTTCATAGCTACAAGATGAAAGAACCCCTCGTAGCCCTCCGTGTTTTCCGGACGTTGGTCCGGCAGCAGGGAGTCGAACTTCGCCAGTATGCGTAACGCGTTGTGCATCTTGCCTTTGGCATATCCCGGATGTACGTTGACCCCGTGTACCTCTACCACTGCCGAGGCGGCGTTGAAGGTCTCGTGCTCTATCATGCCGAGCCGTCCTCCGTCAATGGTGTAGGCATAGTCGGCACCGAACCGCGCAACATCAAACCTGTCGACGCCGTGCCCTATCTCCTCGTCGGGCGTGAATGCGATGCACACACGACCGTGCGGACGTTCGGGATGGGCCAGTATATGCTCCACGGCTGTCATTATCTCGGCCACGCCGGCCTTGTCGTCGGCACCTAAAAGAGTGGTGCCGTCAGTGACTATAAGGTGTTTGCCGTGATATAGCTTTAGCTCGGGAAAACGCTCTTCTGTCATCACCGTGGTGCCGCCGAGCGTTATGTCGCCGCCATGATAAAGCACCACTCGCGGACGGACATCCTTGCCGCTCAAATCGGGCGAGGTGTCGACATGGGCGATGAAACCTATCGAGGGGGCCGGCTTGTCGGTGTTAGACTCAATCCACGCCATCAGGTAGCCGTTGTCGTCAACCTCTACCGAAGATAGTCCCATCATGCGCAACTCGTCGGCCAGACGCTCCATGAAGAGCGTCTGCGAGGGTGTTGAGGGGAAAGAGGTGCTCTTTGCATCAGACTGCGTGTCGACGGCCACATAGCCGAGAAATCGTTCTGTGAGCTTATCCATACAGATGACCAAAAGGGGTAATGACGACCTGTGCCGCCATGACCCCGTGTTTATAATGTCGGAGAGTGATTACACAGGCTCCGAATCTGCCCTGACAAAGAGAGCTGAATAGCGCTCTTTGGGGAAGATGAATGTCTTCGACTATTTTATAGAATCGTTTGCCATGTCGATACCTGTCAAGGGCACCTGAAGCGACTGATTCAAAGGAGCGAACGTGTTTTGTATGTTCTCTTCGACCACAGATTTGCCTGCAATGTTCTCTTTAGGCACTGACATGGTGGCCATGAGTGTGAATAGCACTATGGCAATAGAGGTTCCCCATGTGAAACGCTCAAGGAAATCGGTTGTCTGACGTACGCCCATAACCTGATTGGATGCGCCGAAATTGGCTGCCATACCGCTTTTGGGATGCTGGGCAAGAACTGCAAGAATCAGAAGGATGCTTGCGATGACAATCAAAATGATAAAAAATGTGTACATCTTTGTTATTTGGTTTGCTGTTTAAGGCTGGCGGACTAATGACGCCCAGCCGCAACTTTATTGTTATTTCCTCATACTACCGCCACGGGTCGCCTCCCACTTGCCCCTTTGGCTCCGGGCCTGTTGCAGTCGACCTTTTTGCTCCTCTCCCTTTGGTTTTCAGTCTCTTGCTCTTCGGGTTCCGGCCTTTCGTGGCCCCTCTCTCGGCCCGCTGGGTTATTGGTTTTTGTTGTCGAATCTTATAGGTTCTAAGTCGTCCCACACCAAGCCTAAAGGATTGGTGTCGGTTGCCACGCCATCGCCACCTATGCCGTCAAACCTAACGCCGTCGCTTTCAAATATACGTTCATCTGAAAGGTGACCGCCTGCCGGCTCGTCAGGCACACCGCCAAGCTCGACAATCCGAGTTGCAAAGTAAGCACTTTTTTCCGGATATTTCAAACATAATTTGCGATAAAGTCTTACGGCTTCATCGTTAAGACCCTGAACAGCATATATCTCGGCCAGCGATTCAGATACCACCTCGTCGCCTATATGGTCAGACGAAGAGGTGTCAGCCTGCGGATGCGCCGTGTTGTCAGGACGTATTGGACCGGGATTTTTGTTGAGAAACCTCTGTATGATATCGTCGTTGCTAAGCCCCTCAGATGGCTGTGAGCGAGCTTTTCCTGTGTCATGACGCTGATTTGCAGCCTGTTCTGTCTGTGGTGCGCTCTCTGACTCTGTCCCGTTTTCTTTAAAGGAGCCTTTGGGTCCATCTGCCGTGACTTCGCCTACAATATAGGCGTCGACAACATCGGAATAGTCTATTTGTCTGTCTTTTACGACGCATTTTTCAAGGACGGAGTGATATGTCAACCCGTGCAATGCCGTCATGAAAGAGCGGCGCACCATCCATTCGGCATCACGGTCGCCTTCTGCGTTGTAGTGCCTCACAAGCAGCACTTTAAGAGGCACAAACCACGGATATTCCGCCGCCAGACGCTCTATCTCGGCCTTGTGTGCCCCTATGTCAGACTCGCCTTTGAATAATTCTATGAATAGCCCTCCGTTCATGCTTGTTACCAGTTAGATACGGCTGCGTTGAAAATGTCTTCCGATAGTTTTTCCACAATCTGAGGCAGCAATGTCGGCTCTACCTCCTGCATCAGTTTCATGGCGTCATAATCTTCATAGGCACTGAATGTACGGTCAAAATCATACTGCGGTTCTATGCGGTTGGTGAAACGCACCCTTACCGTCACCGTCAGACGGTTTTGAGTGGCATACTCATCGCCCGACACCGATATGGGGCTCGACACATAATTGACAATCTCGCCCTCAAAAGCGAGGTCTCCCTCTTCACGCACCTGCATGAGCCTTGTGCCGCGTGAAAATTTGTCTTGCAGCCCCTCTGTGAGCAGCGATGCCAGCGTGGGGGTAACCATAGTGGCCACGTTCTCAAAGGGTTGTATGCTCACGGTCTTGGCCTCGGGAGGTATGGACGCCCCGGAAAACGAATACTTTATTGTGCATCCCACAAGCGCCATTGCCGATATCAGATACAGAAAAATTACTCTTTTCATCTTGATAAACAAATGGTTACTATGTTAGTCATTGCTCTATGCCCAGGTCTTTCATGCGCCTGTAAAGAGTCCTCTCAGATATGAACAACTCGCGTGCCGCATCTTTACGGCGCCCGCCATGTTTGGCCAATGCCCGCAATATCTCCTCACGGCGCACCTGCTCTTTGGTCTTCTCTACATGTCCCTCCGTAACCTCTTCGGCAGTGTCGAAAATGTCACCGTCATAATGTCCAGCCACCACAGGCAGTGACTGCGACGGCTGTGGAGCGGCCAGCGAATGGCTGACATCAACGCCGCCATAACGGGGCACCTCACCACCCATGCGGGCCACCATGGCCTTAAGGTCGGCAATGTCGGCACGCATCTCAAACAACACCTTATATAATATTTCGCGTTCGGTGTTGTATTCCGAGGCCGACCCCTGGCCTGCTCGTACGCCCACAGGCACAGGAGCGCCCTTAGGTTCATGCAGGTAACCCCTTAATGTGGCGGCGTCTATCTGTCGTGTCTGTTCTATGACCGACAGCTGCTCGGCCACATTCTTGAGCTGGCGTATGTTGCCCGGCCATGAATAAGAGGTCAGCAGGTTGCGCGCGTCGCCTGTGAGCGATATGGGAGGCATGCTGTATTGTTGCGCAATGTCAGAGGCAAACTTGCGGAACAATATCACTATGTCGTCTTCGCGTTCTCGAAGAGAGGGCACTGTTATGGGCACGGTAGCCAAGCGATAGAACAGGTCTTCACGGAATCGTCCGCTCTCTATGGCCGACTGCATGTTTACATTAGTGGCAGCCACAACCCTGACATCGGTCTTCTCAACCTTTGACGACCCCACCTTGATGAACTCTCCCGACTGAAGCACACGCAAAAGACGCACCTGGGTGGTGTGAGGCAACTCGGCAACCTCGTCAAGAAATATGGTGCCGCCGTTGGCCATCTCGAAATAACCTTTGCGGCTATCTGTTGCCCCGGTGAACGCCCCTTTCTCATGACCGAACAGCTCCGAGTCGATGGTGCCCTCGGGGATGGCTCCGCAGTTGACCGCTATATAATTGGAGTGTTTGCGCGGCGAGAAGGCGTGTATTATCTGAGGAAAGAACTCCTTGCCGACACCGCTTTCGCCGGTAATCAATACCGACAGATCGGTCGGAGCAACCCGTAGCGCCACCTCTAACGCCCTGTCTAACAGTTCGCTGCTCCCTATTATGCCAAACCTCTGTTTTACTGATTGAATATCCATACTATACGTCGATAAAGACCACCCGCTCCCCGTAACTGTTCGCACCCCTTACCCCAATAGCTCCCGAATACGGAATTTATCTATGCAAAGATAGTAATAAAAAACGAGAGTATTTGCAAATCGCAGAATAAAGCCACTCCAATTGCCGGCGCTGCCTCCGGTTAATGGCGTGCCTTCACTGCGGATAGTGGCTTACTGGCACTGTCGTTTTGATTTGTCTTCACTGCCGTTTTGTATTGCTGGCACTGCCTCCGGCGGCCCTTCCGGGGGAGGGGTCGCGGACCCCGTTTTGATATTTTTGAGGAACAACTAAGCGGATAAGTACAGCTATTCCATAAATGTGTTTCGACATGCGTCTCACACATTTATGGGATAGCTGTTTTTGGCCCTTGGGCTGAGTGCCTGAGAGATATTCAACATGGGCCATGACTCTCAACGGAAAGGGTGCGGAAACAAAGCAGAAACAATAACAGCAACGCGGCAGCAACCATAAAGGCAGCGTGGCAACCACCAGCACAGCGGAGAGCGGCGTGGAGCCTGCGGAGGGCACAGCATAAAAATGAATAGCATCACTGCCGTCACTAATTCACCGTCCTACATATTATGCACCTGTATGCGGCCCTCCGTTGGGCGGAGGCTCCGGGCCGCCCGGGCTGAGGAACGAAGCCCGGACATAAGGAATTTTTGGCTTACGGCATACTTCGTAATGCCGGGCATGCAGCAAGCATAACAGCATGGCGGCAACCATAAGCAGCACAGCCACAACCACCGGCACAACGGAGAGCGGAACGGAGCCTGCGGAGGGCACAGCATGAAAGTCATGTGCATCACCGCCGTCACTAATTCACTGTCATATATTGCTATGCGGGGTTGCGGCCCTCCGTTGGGGGAGGCTCCGGGCCGCTCGGGCTTCGTTCCTCAGCCCGGGCACAAGGAATTTTGGCTTACGGCATACTTCGTAATGCCGGTCATGCAGCAAGCATAACAGTAGCGCGGCAATCATAAGCAGTACAGCCGCAACCACCGGCACAGCGGAGAGCGCCCCGGGGCCTGCGGAGGGCACAGCAAGAAAATGACGAGCATCACCGCCGCCCCTAATTCACTGTCATATATAGCTGTGCGGGAGCTGCGGCCCTCCGCGGGGGGAGGCTCCGGGCCGCTCGGGCTTCGTTCCTCAGCCCGGCATAAGGAATTTTTGCTTACGGCATACTTCGTTATGCCGGTGATAAGGAATAGTATGCGGTTTCGTTTCACTCAGACCGC
>JAIECQ010000185.1 GCA_029068395.1 Rikenellaceae bacterium | reverse complement strand
CATACGCTCCTTGCCGCAGCGGCCACGTCACTGCGGTTCGACCGCCTCAACATACAGGGCAGCGTTCTTTACACCCACATCAAAGACCACACCGACATATCGGGCGCCTCTGCCGGCAGCAAAGATGTGTGGTCTCCGTCAGTGGCTGTGCGTTACAAACCATTCAGAGAGCACGAGTTAGACATACGCGCCTTTTACAAGAGCACATTCCGCATGCCCACGCTCAACGACCTTTATTACACCTTCATAGGCAATAAATATCTGAAACCCGAACAGGCCACCCAATATGACATAGGTGCCGTCTACTCGCGCCGGTTCGTCAGGCGTTCGTTCAAGCAGTTAGAGCTTCAGGCCGACATCTATTACAACGTGGTGAACGACAAGATAGTGGCCATACCCGCCTCTAACCAGTTTCAATGGACCATGCTCAACTTAGGACGGGTAGAGATAAAGGGTCTCGACGCTACGATGCTCACCCGCTGGCTCTTCGGCAAGGTATCCATGCACACCCGCGTCAACTACACATGGCAGCAGGCCCAAGACAAGACCGACCCGTCAAGCCCCTATTACGGCGGACAGATACCATACATACCGTGGCACTCGGCATCGGCCACGTTAGGAGCCGAGTTTTGCGGCTGGTCGCTCAGTTACAGCTTCATATACACCGGCAAACGCTACGAGTCAGTGGCCAACACTCCGGAAAACTACGCCCCGCCGTGGTACACGCACGACATGTCGGTAAGCAAGAGCTTCACCATAAGACGTGTGGGCATGCGCGCCACCGCCGAACTCAACAACATATTCAACCAGCAATACGAGGTGGTGCAATGTTACCCCATGCCCGGCACCAACTTCAAGATAAAAATCAACGTCACCATATAACCGACCGGCAATGAAGACTACAATAGCACTACTTTTGACCGCGGCCCTGTTTTGCGGATGCCGCAAAAGCGAACCCACCCATACCGACCATGACATACCCGTAAATGGCACCACTCCGCACAATACGGTGCACGGCTTTTACCTGCTCAACGAGGGCAACATGGGCAGCAACAAAGCCACTCTCGACGTGTTTGACTACACCACCCGCACCTACCGGCGCAACATATTTCCCGAGCGCAACCCCAACGTGGTCAAAGAGTTGGGCGACGTGGGCAACGACCTTAAAATATATGGCGGCCGCATGTATGCCGTAATCAACTGCTCAGACCTCGTTGAGGTGATGAATGCCGCCGACGCACGTCACATAGGCACCATATCGGTATCAAACTGCCGCTACATAGCCTTTCACGGCAGATATGCCTACATAAGCTCTTACGCCGGACCCATAGGCGTCGACCCCAACGCCCGCCCCGGATATATTGCCAAGGTAGACACCGCCACATTAGAGATAGCGGGCCGTTGCACGGTGGGCTACCAGCCCGAAGAGATGGTTGTGACCGGCGGCAGATTGTATGTTGCCAACTCGGGCGGATATCGTGCACCCGATTACGACACCAGAGTGTCGGTGATAGACCTTGCCACATTCACCGTCACCGACGAGATAGAGGTGGCCCCCAACCTACACCGCATGCTTTTAGATAATCACGGCATGATATGGGCCTCATCACGCGGAGACTATAACTCGCCATCGTCGGGCATATACCGCATAGACCCCGACAAGCGGATGGTTACTGCCACCCTGCCCGTCGCCACGAGCCGCATGACCCTGTGCGGCGACTCCATATACCTTACAGGCACCGAATGGAGCGCCATCACCGCCTCTAACACAAAGAGATACGGCATAATAGACACCCGCACCGCCAAGCTCGCCTCTGACGGTTTCATCACCGACGACACCGCCAAAGAGATAAAGGTGCCTTACGGGATAGCCGTCAACCCCGAGTCTCGCGAGATATTGATTGCCGACGCCGGCGACTACCTCACCCCCGGCACCCTGAGATGCTACTCTCCCGAGGGCAGATGCCTGTGGAGCGTCACCACCGGCGACATACCCTCATCCATCGCATTTTTCTGAGAAAGCCGCAACAGTCCGCATTTCCATATACAGCCACCCTAAGACAACGCAGCCCCCGACAGGACAAAAAAATCTCCGCCGAAGCCTTGCCCCCGACGGAGATTGATTCTTGCCCTCACACGGGCGACTATTTCCTCTTCTTGACTGCGGTAAGCTCTTCGAGTTTGTCGATGAGCGCCTGACCTCTGAGGTTCTTGGCTATAATGGTACCGTCTTTGGCAATGAGGAAGTTAGAGGGTATCGAGCCGACGCCATACATAACGGCAGGCTCGCACTGCCAAAACTTAAGGTCGCTTACATTGGTCCAGGTGAGCTTGTCTTTCACAATGGCCTCTTTCCACTTGTCGGCACCGTCGGGACGGTCGAGCGACACGCCGTAAACGGTAAACCCGCGGTTTTTATACTTATTGTAGGCAGCCACCACATGGGGATTTTCGTTGCGGCAGGGCGAGCACCACGAAGCCCAGAAATCGAGCAGCACATAGTTGTTCTTGGCCACCACATCCGAGAGTTTGACCTTGTTGCCGGCGGTGTCGGGCAGCTCTATCTCCATGAACTTGTTGCCGACATCAGAACGTTTGAGAGCGGCGATATTCTTGCACAACGTCTTGATATATACTGTGTTTTGCATCTCAGGAGTAAGCTCAGACACCATCTTCTCCTGCTCCTGCCAGGGCAGACGGTAAGAAAGGTGACGGAAAAGCACGTATGCCGCAGCGACAGAGCCGGGGTTGTTGCGCACGAAGAGCACGGCCGAGTCGAGCGAGCTGCTAACAGGCAGATATCTCTCGTTAAACAAATCGTTGGTTGCAGAGCCTTTGACTATGATGTTTTTACGGTCGGCAATATCGCCCGTTATCACTATGGGGCTGTTTTCAAGGAAGAACTGGCCGAGCGACACATTACCCTCGGCAACATTGACCGATGCGAGCATGGGCACCTCAAGCGTTCCCTCAAACACAAACTTGCCGTTCTCGACCTCTGCCGAGTCTATCACGCGGGGCACCTTACCCTCATAGACATTAAGATAGAGCTTGCCCTCCACTCCGTCTACCACACCCTCGATGGTGTAACCGGCCTTCTCTGATTTGCAGGCTGTCAGTGCCGCAAACGAGACAGCCAAGGCGATTAAAATCTGTTTCATTGGCATTCAATTAGTTTTGGTTGACACAAACCGGGGAACCGCCCGGCCGTTATTTTCGATACAAAGATACGAATAAGCGAGAGCAAAAGCAAACTTGTTTGATTTGGCCGAGCATGAGTATCTTAAAACCGACAGGTTAAAGATACGAATAAGCCGAGTGGCAAGCAAATTTTATTTGCTTGACCGAGGCGGAGTATCTTAAAACCGTCAGGTTAAAGATACGAATAAGCCTCGGATATTCAATCGAAAATCTTATTTTTTAACACACAGCCGCCTTTGGGAAGCCAAAGCCGCACCGTCTTAAACCAAAAGCAACAAAAGGCATCATGGTTACCGGCCCGACCAGAGACTCCGGTTGGCAGCATCAAAACTGAAAATAGATAAAGGGCTGTATCTCACCGCCTTTAACCTGCATGACAAGCCAAATAAGCAATGCTATGGCAAGAGCCTGCAATATCATTGGCAGGTCGGTGACCCATCGCTTGGCTTGTGCCTCAAACCTGTCGGGCAGAAAATGGAGTGTGTAACCGACCACCATAAGCACTATCACCCCCTTGTAACCGACAATAAACTCGGGCAACACCGCCAGATTGAACGATGTGAATATCTGCGAGAATATATCTTTCACCGTCTGCATGTCTTCGGCCCGAAAAAAGACCCACCCCACGCACACCAGGTGAAAGGTCACTATTATGCCCAACACACGACCCACGCTGCTTTTCATATCCATTCCCTGCGCCTTGAATGCCGGCGAGAGCGCCATCAGCATCTTATGTACAGCCAGCGATACGCCGTGAATGGCTCCCCATATCACAAAACGCAACGAGGCGCCATGCCACAAACCGCCCAGCACCATGGTTATCAGCAGATTGCAATATGTGCGCAAGGTGCCTCTGCGATTGCCGCCCAGCGATATGTACAGGTAGTCTTTCAGCCACGACGAGAGCGATATGTGCCACCGCCGCCAAAACTCCGTTATGGTTGCCGACTTGTAAGGCGAATCGAAGTTTTTGTTAAACCTAAAGCCCAACAACAGGGCTATGCCTATGGCCATATCGGAATAACCAGAAAAGTCGCAATATATCTGCAACGCATATCCGTAAACGCCGAAGAGGTTTTCTATACCGGTGTATAACAGAGGGTTGTCAAACACACGGTCTACAAAATTGATGCTTATGAAGTCTGATATGACCGCCTTTTTAAACAGCCCGCAGGTGACTAAAAAAACACCCTCGCCAAACATGCTACGCGATACGGTGAGCGGGTTGCGGTATATCTGAGGAATGAAATCGCGCGCCCTGACAATGGGTCCTGCCACAAGCTGGGGGAAGAACGATATGTAAAACAGATAGTCTATCCAACGAGTAAGGGGCCTCAGCCGGTGGCGATATATGTCTATTATGTAACTGAGTGACTGGAATGTAAAGAACGAGATGCCTATGGGCAGGAATATCTCGCCTATCTCTATGTGGCCGCCTAACACCGAGTCAAGCATCTCCACTATCATGTTGGTGTACTTGAAATAGGCCAGCATGCCTATGTCGATGGCTACGCTCAGCCCCACCAGCATCTTGCGCCTCTTTAAGTCTGCCGAGCGGTATATGGCCCGGCCTATGATGAAGTCGGAGGTGGCCACCAGTATCAGCAACAGAAAGTAAAAACCGCTCGCCTTATAATAGAAGTAGAGCGAAAAGAGGGTGACATAAACAACCCTGAGCATCACCGTGCGCGAGGTGAGCGAGTAAAGCAGAGAGAATGCCGCAAACAAAAACAGGAAGAGTCCGCTACTGAAAATCAACGGATTACTCACACTATATGTCATCAGCTCCGAGAGCTTGTCCATATCAATATGCCACATCGCTCACCCTCTCTCTATCGTCTGACGCCTCCTTATGGCGCGTTTTTCTTATGATAACACTCTTTACAGCCTCCCCTTTTACCGCCTTGTCTTCATGCTCCAAACCTGCAACATCACCCCCCGCATGAACCTTTCCCGCACGCATCAATACCCTGTAAAGCAGGCTTTTGCGACCACCTGTACACGCATTACCATCTATGACGGCATCATCGTCCGCGCCGCCACGCTCTCGTGAGGCCAACCTCTCGGAGAGCCTTGAAAGAGGAGGTCTCCTGCGAACCTTGGCGTCAAACGTCACAAACGGCAGCTCCAAGGGGGTCAGCCGCACTCCCAATGCCTCTGACAGCAGCTCGCCCCGACGCCTCACCACCGACTCCATGCCAACAGAGGCCACCACTCGTTCACGCTCGGCGACAAGCGACCTGTCGTAGGCGTTCATAAGGGCCTCGAAGAGCAGCATGGCCTGAAGACGATAACCCTCTTCGGTGTAATGTATCCTGTCGCGAGCCATAAGACCCGCCTTGTACCACTCGACCGCCGCCGAATCGGCACCGCACACCTTATACATGTCCCACAGAGCCAGCCCCTTGTCGCGGGCATATCCGGCAATCACATCGCGCGCCCTGACGATATTGTCGTTGGGCGACAGGCCCCTGCGCGTACGACGGAAATTCTGGGCCGGCGTGGTGAGCACAAACACCGCCTTGGGATGCACCCTGCGCAGAGGGGCCACCATAGACTCTATCTGACTGTAGAAGAACTCTTCGTTAAACGCGGATGTCGACGCCTCATTGGTCCCCAACGATATGAGCACCAGCTCCGGGGCAAGGTCTGAGGTGCGCTCCATATTGTCGCTTATGCGCGAGAAGTGGGCGAAGCAGGCGCCGTTTATGCCTATCGAGTGATAGATGACTCCGCCGCGGCCGTTCTCGAGACTAAAGCCCCAATACTCGCCGACACCTCCGCCTCCCTTGGGCGTGAGCGTCAGAGTGTCGGTGAGCCGGCCAAGCTCAATGACAGAACACCACGACGTCACCGTGTCGGCCCCTGCGACATTGCCGCATCCGTCAACGCACAAGGGTGTGGACGAAGGTGAGTGATAGGCTCTTACGGTATTGAAGCGTCCGTCCGTCCGCCCCTCTTTGTCAAACACCCTTATGGTGAGGTCAAAACTGCTCTCGGGGGTGGTTATGGCCATGCCCGTCATGCCCGGCTCGAAAGAGGGGTGACGCTTTATGCAATCGGCAGACTGCCAGCGCACCGACGATGTTATCGAATAGTCGGGCGGCTCGTTGGTGCGGGCCAGCTTCAATGGCGACACCAGACCGCGCCCCGCATTGCCGAAGAGGCTCTGCATCATGGTACGCATAGGGCCCGTCATCATGTCGGCCTGTATGTGCGAGTCGCCTATGTGCAGCACCGAGAGCCTGTCGCCTGTTGACGCCGCCCCTCTTCTAAGCCGCCGCAGATGGCCCATCAAAGGCTCCAGCAGCGAGTCGGGCGCCTCTATGACGTTAGCGTCTCTGTCGATAAAGCCGAACGACGACATATAGGCCGTGTCGAGACCGCAACCGACCTGCCCCTGCCATGAGGCGGCCGAGGCGTCGCATCCCGCCGCAACCAACGACAGCAACGCCAAAACGAGCCTGCGACACACCCTCTCTACCATCGTTACTTAAGGGCGATGCTTAACTCCTTGAGCTGCTCCGGGCTGACCGGCGACGGTGAGTCTATCATGGTATCGCGCCCCGAGTTGTTCTTGGGGAACGCGATATAGTCGCGTATAGACTCGCTGCCACCGAATAGCGAGCACCAGCGGTCGAGACCGAAGGCTATGCCTCCGTGGGGAGGAGCGCCATACTTGAAAGCGTCGATAAGGAAGCCGAACTGCTCTTGCGCGCTCTCGGGGGTGAACCCCAATACGGAGAACATCCTCTTCTGCACCTCGGTGTCGTGTATTCTGATAGAGCCGCCGCCCACCTCCACGCCGTTGAGCACGAAGTCGTAGGCATCGGCGCGCACCTTGCCGGGATCGCTCTCTAACAGGTGGAAGTCTTCTTTCTTGGGCGAGGTGAACGGGTGGTGCATGGCATAGAAGCGGCCCGTCTCGTCGTCCCACTCAAGCAACGGGAAGTCGACCACCCACAAGGGGGCGTAAGTGTCGGGGCGACGCAGACCCAACCTGTCGCCCAACTCCAACCTGAGAGCGCAGAGGGCGGCAAGGGTCTTTTTCTTGAGACCGCACAATATCAGCACTAAGTCGCCTTTGTCGGCACCGCAACGGGCGGCTATGCGGCCCAGGTGGTCGGGCGAATAGAACTTGTCGACGCTCGACTTGGGTCCGCCCTCGTCCATGCGTATATATACCATGCCGCTTGCACCCACCTGCGGACGCTTGACAAAGGCGGTCAGCTCGTCAATCTGCTTGCGCGTGTAAGAGGCACACCCCTTGACACACAAGGCTCCCACATAGTCGGCCGAGTCGAACACGCCGAAGCCGGCGCCTTTGACCTCTTGGGTAACGTCGTTTATCAGCATGTCGAAGCGTATGTCGGGCTTGTCGCAGCCGTAACGCTCCATGGCCTCGTCAAAGCTCATGCGAGGGAACGGGTCGGCAAACTCCACCCCTTTGACGCTTCTGAACAGCTCTTTGATAAGGCCCTCAAAGGTCTGCAATATATCTTCGCGGTCTATGAAAGACATCTCGCAGTCGACCTGCGTAAACTCGGGCTGACGGTCGGCGCGCAGGTCTTCGTCTCTGAAGCAGCGCACAATCTGGAAATAACGGTCATAGCCGGCCACCATGAGCAGCTGCTTGAATGTCTGCGGAGACTGCGGCAGAGCGTAAAACTCGCCGGGATTCATGCGCGAGGGCACCACAAAGTCGCGGGCTCCCTCGGGTGTCGACTTGATAAGATAGGGTGTCTCTATCTCAAGGAAGCCGTGCGAGTCGAGATAGCGGCGTATCTCGAAAGCCATGCGATGCCTCAGCTCCATGGCACGGCGCAACGGGGCGCGGCGCAGGTCGAGATAACGGTAGCGCATGCGAAGCTCGTCGCCGCCGTCGCTCTGCTCTTCTATGGTGAAGGGGGGCAGCTGCGAGCTGTTGAGCACCTCTATGCCATCGAGGGCTATCTCTATGTCGCCCGTAGCTATCTTGCCGTTCTTAGAGGCACGCTCACGCACGGTGCCGGTGGCCGCAACGACAAACTCGCGACCCAACGACGCGGCCTGCTCTCTTATCTTGTCGGTAGACTGATCGTCAGCCACAAGCTGTGTTATGCCGTAACGGTCGCGTATGTCGATAAATGTCATGGCTCCGAGGGTGCGCACCTTCTGAACCCAGCCGGCCAATGTTACACGGCTGCCCGCATGCTCCTTGCGAAGCTCTCCACAAGTGTGAGTTCTGTACATATACGAATTTTTTATTATCTTTATGGCGTCGCCCTCTCGACAGGGCCGGCGCGGATAGAGGCACACAAACATCACCTGCGGGTGAACGGCGCCTCCGGTTGCAAAATTAATTATTTTAACAAGACGCCGTTTTAATTTGCCGACAATTTTTTCGCCAGCCACGTTTTTTCCTCTCACAACGAGGAACGAGGAAGCGGCAAAAGATACATTTTTCAGCCGGTAGCGTTTCACCCCTCCCGGCAAGAGGCAACAGACAGGCAAAGACAACAAAACACCATATACAGATGAACAACCTTAGCGACGACAGCCATTTCATGCGTCTTGCCATAGCCGAGGCCCGCCTGGCCGCCGACAAGGGCGAGGTGCCCATAGGGGCGGTGGTGGTGTGCGACGGGGTGGTCATAGCACGTGCGCACAACCTTGTCGAGACCCTCGGCGACGCCACCGCCCATGCCGAGATGCAGGCCATAACGGCAGCGGCCGCAGCCATCGGAGGCAAGTATATAGAGGGATGCACCCTTTACGTCACCGTAGAGCCGTGTCCCATGTGCGCAGCGGCATGCTACTGGTCGCGTCCCTCGCGTATAGTGTACGGCGCCGGCGACCCCAAACGCGGATACTCGACAGTGTCACCCAAGCTGCTACACCCGCGCACCGCCGTGACAAGCGGCGTGGAGGCCGACGAGTGCGAGGCCCTCATGACCCTATTCTTCAAACAGTTACGCCAATGACAAGAGACGACATAGCGCTGTCGCTGTTACGTCTGCCACCTGCCGTGACGGTGCGTCTGTGGGACCATTACGCCTCAGCCTCAGAGCTGCTGACGGCCTCGCGCGACGACCTTATGACGAGGGCGGGCCTCCCGGCAGCCCTTGCCGACCGCATAGCATCGTGCGCCACATACAGCGCCGCCGACAGCGAGATGGAGTTCGTGCGCCGCTGGGGCATCACCACGCTGTCATACAACGCCGACGACTATCCCCCACTCTTGCGCCAGACCCCCGACGCCCCGTCGTTGCTATATGTCAAGGGCGACTTCGACTTCACAGACCGGCGTCACCTGTATGCGGGTGTGGTGGGTACCCGACGCATGACACCGGCAGGCGAGGCGGTGGTAAGACGTGTGATAGAAGAGCTGGCGGCCATATCGAAAGAGGTGGTGATAGTGAGCGGACTGGCATACGGCATCGACGGCGTCGCCCACCGCGCGGCATTGGAGCACGGACTTGCCACCGTGGCCGTGGTGGCGCACGGACTCGACACCCTCTATCCGGCGCAACACCGCGACCTTGCCCGCCGCATCATAGAGAGGGGCGGCGCGTTAGTCACCGAATATCCGTCGGGCACATCGCCGCTGCCGCCCTATTTCCTGGCCCGCAACCGCATAGTGGCGGGGCTGTGCGAGGCGCTGTTCGTGGGCGAGAGCCCCGCCAAGGGAGGGTCGCTGGTGACCGCCGACATAGCCGACAGTTACGGACGCGAGATATTCGCCGCCCCGGGACGCGCCACCGACCGCTCGTTCGAGGGGTGCATATCGCTCATACGCTCCAACAAGGCCAATATATGCACCTCGGGCCACGACATAGCATCGGTGATGGGATGGGACCACGGCAGCGCCACCACAGAGAGGTGCCTTCCGTTCCTGTCGCTCACAGAGCACGAGCAGGCCCTCTATGACGCCTTCGGAGGCGACGATATCATAGACAAAGAGAGCCTTGTAGAACGCTCGGGCCTGTCTGTTGCCGACGCCTCGGAGGCCCTGACCATGATGCAGATACACGGCATAATAAAGGCTACCAAAGGCATGATGTACACAAGGCTGCGATAGACACCGCACCCATATTTCAACAAGCTACTTACCATGAACACATCCACATACATTGACACCCACGCCCATCTTTTCGCAGAGGAGTTTGCCGCCGACGCCGACCAGGTGATATCGCGCGCATGCGACTGCGGCGTCGGCAAGATGATAATGCCGGCCATAAGCCCCCAGAGCTACGATGCCATGGAGGCGCTGGCCGCCCGTTATCCCGGCAGGCTCTTTGCCGCCATGGGGCTCCACCCCACCGAGCAGGGCGACCTTGAAGAGGCGTCGAAGAGGTTAGAACGCCATCGCGACCGCTATGTGGCCATAGGCGAATGCGGGTTAGACCTTTACTGGCACCCCGAGACGTCAGAGTGGCAGCAAGAGCTGCTGAACCGCCATTTCGAGCTGGCCCGCCGTTACGACCTGCCCCTGATAATACACACCCGCGAGGCCATGAGCCTCATGCGGCAGATGCTCAGCCAAAACGAAGGGGTGCGCGGGGTGATGCACGGCTTCTCAGGCACCGCCGACGACTACCGTGCCATACGCTCCATGGGCGACATGCTCTTCGGCATAGGCGGCGTTGTCACCTTCAAAAACTCGCAGTTGCCCGAGGTGGTGGCGGCCATGTCACTCGACGACATGGTGCTTGAGACCGACAGCCCGTACCTCTCGCCCGTACCCTTCAGAGGCCGGCGCAACGAGAGTTGCCGCATACCGCTCATAGCGTCCAGAATTGCCGAGATAAAAGGATGCTCCGCCGAAGAGGTGGCGCGCGCAACCACGGCCAACGCCCTAAGGATGTTCCGCCTCTGAGGTCGCCCCGGCCACATCCATGCCCGACACCAATGCGGCATTACGACGCAACATAGCCACCGATATGCGCGACATGGGGGTGTGGCCATACTCTCTCTTGAAGCGCCCGCTCCCCACGTCAAGCCACTGACGGGCCTCCATGTCGAACGGCGGAGGTATCGGCGCCTCCGTCATACTGTTGTGCGGACACACCTTAAGACATACATCGCAGCCGAAGACGGTAGTGCCGTTACGCACCGCCTCGGCCTGAGATGACGACAACGCCCCGCGGTGCTCTATGGTGAGGTAAGAGCGGCACTTGGAGGCGTCTATCACGCCGCGCCCCTCTATCGCGCCCGACGGACAGCTTGCCACGCACCTGCCGCATCCGACGCATGGGCTGTAGGCCGACGGAGTATCGTAACAGTCGCACACGGCATCCGTCACCACCCCGCATATAAGGAAAGCGCCACCTAACGAGCTGTTTATCACCATGCCGCTCTGCCCTATCGCACCCAAGCCTGCCCTGACGGCCCAGTAACGTTCGGCCACCGGCGCCGAGTCGACAAAGGGCCTCACAAGATGCGCGCCCCCCTTGACCAAGGCGTCACACAACCCCTCCAGCCGCCGCCTCAACGTCCTGTGATAATCTTCACCCATGGCATAAGAGGCCACCGAGGCCCCGACGCCATAGAGCGGATAACCCTTGCCGCACACCACAACCGAGCGGGCCCCCTCCATGAGCCTGCCGGGGTCGAAGCGCATGTCGGCATGACGTCCCAGCCACTCCATGGTGCCGTAACAGCCTCTTTCCATCCGCTCGGCGAAATGGCTGCGCAAGGCAGGGTCGACCGGCCCGCTCTCGGCCACTCCGCACACGTCAAACCCCGCATCCAAAGCCGCCTCTATCACATAATCATGCTCCAGCATTGTATAACATCTTTCCCGCACCCCACATTCACAAGACCCGCAAATGACATCTTAGAGTCCGCAAATATTCCCCGTGTTGCAAAATCTTATTAACTTTGCGAAGTTAAACAATAAAACGGTATGAGCCAAGAGCAACGCAGCTTACTGAAAAAGATAAAGACCCGCGACATGATCTATCCCATTCTGATAGGCTTAGGCGTGGTCGGCTACATGATTTACTCCGACTTCACGCCGGGCATCTTCTCGTCGTTCACCCTTACTCCGTGGAGCGCCTTCTGGATAGTCATGGCCGTCTTGTTCATGTTCGGCAGAGACATCGGCTACATCATACGCATCAAGATATTGTCAGAGGGGGCCATGACATGGGCACAGGCCTTCAGGGTGATAATGCTGTGGGAGTTCACCTCGGCCATCACCCCCTCGGCGGTGGGCGGCACCAGCTTTGCCATAATATATGTGCACAAAGAGGGCATATCGGTGGGTAACAGCTCGTCGATAGTGCTTCTGACGTCGTTTTTCGACGAGCTTTATTTCATCGTGATGTTCCCGCTCATGGTGGCCCTCATAGGCGTCGACACCCTCTTCACCACCGCCGACGCCAACGCCGTGACAACCGGCATATTCGCAATAGCCCTCACCGGCTACTCGCTCAAACTGGCCTACCTGCTTGCCGTGTCGTACGGTCTGTTTGTCAACCCTCACGGATTCAAGTGGCTGCTGATGAAGATATTCCGCATCAAGCCGCTGAGACGCTGGTATGCCGGAGCCATACGCACGGGCAACGACATAATAACGGCCTCGCAACGGCTGCGTCACAAGAAAGTGTCGTTCTGGCTCAAGGCCGTGGCATCGACATTCCTGTCGTGGAGCTCGCGTTACTTAGTGGTCAACGCCATATTACTGGCCTTCTTCTCTGTCGGCGACCATGTGCTGCTGTTCGCCCGCCAGCTGGTCATGTGGATAATGATGCTTGTCATGCCCACCCCCGGAGGCAGCGGCTTTGCAGAATATTTCTTCAAAGAGTATCTGGCCGACTTCATACCCGTGTCGCCAGAGCTTAAATTAGGCGTGGTGGCCATGATAGCCCTTATATGGAGGCTGGTGACCTATTACCCCTATTTAGTGGCGGGGGCTGTGATGTTCCCCCGGTGGATCAAAAAGAAGTTCGGCAACTAAAGCGCCGGTGCGTCACCGGGAAGAAACACGGCGACCAAGCCCCCTTGCGAAACAGCTCTGAGGTGCGGCGACGGAGGCTTTTGCCACCTTACTCTTTGAGCCTCTTTTCAAACCACGTGCGCCACTGCCGACCCAGCCTCTCGTGCGTGAAGTCTAAAAACTGCCCTGTCGATGTTATACCGGCACGGCATACCTCACCTACAAACTCCATCGTTCTCTTGCCGCCTATCTCGGCGTCAAGGTCGCATAGCATCAGCGCCCCCTTCTTGTGCATGACGGCATAAGCCTTTGAAGACGAGCGGTCAACCTCCCACACAGGACACGCACGCCGCGTATCTTCACGGTAGGCGTCGACGTAATCGGCATAGACACCGTCGCCAAGCGTATCCCTTATGTAACAGAGGGTCATAAACTCGGCAAACGACACGTTGAGCCAGTCGTGCCAGCTGTCTGACGGAGCCTTGTTCCACCACAAAGCACCTATCTGACGAGCCATGTCGACAGAGAGCCTCTCATCGCACGAGGTGGCCATCATAGACACGTAGTTCTTCCGGCTGTAACCGCCCACCCCCTCTGACGACGATATCAAAAACTTCATATATCCGCCGCCTTGGCCGCACACTCTAATGTAGTGGTCAAATATGCGTCCGCACACCTGCAACGCCGAGTCGGCAGCGGCATCGGGAAAATCGATATAGTCTATTACCGCCTTAGAGTCACCCCGCCCGCAGGTCAGCGTATTGAGCCTCGGCGAGGCCGTTATCACATTGTCAAACGAGCCCCATGACTGCGACATGCGCCACACCCCCTCGTCTTCGGTTACGAACCCCGAGCCGCCAACCCTGTAACCGTCGTCTATCGTGACGGCAATCTGCGCCGTCGAGTTGTGAGGCACCCCCTCCACCGGCACAGGATACCACGCCGCATAATAGCCCAACTCTATCCAGTCATCACCAAACGACTGCTCCCATCCGTCACGCTCACCCATGACACACACATAATCGAGCCACAGACGGCCGCCCCCCGGGGGCATGTCGACATACAAGGGAGAGCCGTCACGTATATAGGGCACCGGCGACTTGGCCGCGGTGTCTAACATATAACCGACATCCTTACCGTCCACCGCAACGGTGTTTATGCGGCTGTCACGCCATAGCACCATGCTCACCCTGCCTTCGCCCGCACCTATATCCAACCATCCTTTCACCGCCACCGTACGCGCCGCAACGTCTATGTCGACCTCAAGGTCGTAATGCCATCCGGAGGCCTGCCCCGCCCCGACACCTGACGCCTTGCGCGGATATGGCACCTGCCTTATGTGCTCGTCTTCAAACAGATGCTTCTTATGACGCAACTCTTCACGCAACTGCTCCCACCTGCGGTCACCGTGCAACACGCGCAGCTGTGGAGCTGTCACGAACGAGCTGTAATAACGACGCGAATAACTGCCGTCCATGCGCCCCACACAATCGGCAAGAGACATGAATGCACTGTCAACCTGCCCCCTCGATGCCTGTCCGCATGCCTTGTAATAGAGTGCCAAAGCCTCGGTCTGAGCCGATGCAGACAGACAAAAAAAGCCCGAAAGCACGAGCATCAGACATACGAACTTCTTCATGACATACTTGACTTTAAGTGTCTGCAAAGATAACAAAATTATCCGTCATGCCACACCCGCCGCCGCGCCCAAAGACGACTTTGGCACAATTCATGCAACATATTCATCGAAAAGCATTTGTCCCAAAACCTATATAATAACCTATGTAATAATCTATCCAATATCATGTATCCGGACGGGAGGGCCAAGTCCCTCCTTTTTGTTTGCAACAACAAAGCACCTTTGCCCGCCCCGCCTCATCTTGCCTGCCGTCCCCGCTTTCTCCCTGCCTTGTATTGCCTTGCAGTGTTTCTTGTCGTACCGCCTCGTTTTACTGTTTTGTGTTGTTTTGCCTTGTTTTGTCTTGTTTTGTTTTACCGTCTCTTTTGCTTTGCCTTATGCCTTTTTGTTTTGCCGCCCTGTTTCCGCACCCTTTCCGTCGAGGTCATGGCCCTATTGAATATCTTTCAGGCACCAACCCCAAGGACCAAAAACGAAAGATAGGGGTAAAGGTGTGAGACGATAGTCGGAACACCTTTACTCCTATCTTTCGTACTTATCCGCTTAGTTTGCCCTCAA
Source organism: Rikenellaceae bacterium (assembly GCA_029068395.1). Taxonomy (GTDB): domain Bacteria; phylum Bacteroidota; class Bacteroidia; order Bacteroidales; family Rikenellaceae; genus CASDZP01. The sequence goes on along the minus strand of JAIECQ010000185.1, from coordinate 11,208 downwards.
ACATATCAAAACGGGGTCCGTGACCCCTCCCCCGGAAGGGCCGCCGGAGGCAGTGCCAGCAATACAAAACGGCAGTTCCGGCAAACCATCACCGGCAGTGGCTGCAAAACAACTGCAATACCGTCAATCCAGGCCGAGACCAAGGTTTATATGCCGGGCCGCGTCGGTTATTGATGTATCTTGGGCGACGGCTCTTTGGGCGCGTCCCCATGCGTATGCGTAATTTGCGGTTATTGCGCTCTCTATATATTCGACAATTTCGTCTTTATATAGCTCGAGGTCTCTTTTTTTGTCTGTCCTGACAAGTTCTTCCATCTGCTCAATCAGGGGACTCAGCCTTGCGTGATAATCTTCTTTCTCGGCGATGCTTTTGAGTTTGTTCAGCTCCATCTGCGTGGCCGACGTGTATTTAAGTTCTTTACCTTCGATGAAGCGGCAGAAGTCGGCATAGTCGCTGTCGGCAAGCCTGAATGTGAGAGGATCGAACGAGGCGTCTCTGCGTGTGGAGCAATATTCTATGGCATAATCGTCAATATATCCGTATGCCATCAGCGCAAGGGCGAACTTGTTGGCATATTCCGGCTTTATCACCACATCGGGCGTAATGCCTCCTCCGTCGCGCACGGTGCGACCTGCGAGGGTCTTGAACTCCTTCATCAGCGAGTCGGGTATGTGGCCCACGCTTCCGTCTTCGTTGCGGTGGCTGTAATCGACGGCCTGTATGCAACGTCCGCTGGGTATGTAATACTTGGCTGTCGTCAGCTTGATATAGGAGCCATAACCCACGCCAATAGTGCTCTGCACCAAACCCTTGCCAAATGTGCGGGTGCCATATATCACCGCACGGTCAAGGTCTTGCAGCGCCCCTGCCACAATCTCGCTCGACGATGCCGAGCTGCTGTTGACCATCACCACCAAAGGCATGCGGGTGTCTATGGGGTCGTTGGTTGTCTTATATACGGCATTTTCGCTTTTGACACGTCCCTTTATAGATACCACCTCGGTACCTTTGGGCACGAATAGCCCCGTCAGCGCGACAGCCTCCATGAGAAGTCCGCCGCCGTTACCGCGCAAATCGAGCACCAGACCTTTGAGCCGGCCTGTATTCTTCATCTCCATTATATGGCGGCGCACGTCCATTGCGCAGTCGTCAGAGAAGCTCTCCAATGCCACATATCCGACAGAGTCGTTGATGAAACCGGCATAAGTGACGGCCGGTATCTTTATTCGTTCGCGCTTTATCTGCACGTCGTGCTCTTTGCCCGACACACGGTCGCGCACGGTCATTGTGAACGACGAGCCAGGCATGCCCTTCATGCGGGCGCTCACCGAGTCGACGGCCACCCCTTTCATAGACACGCCGTCAATTGCCGCCACAAGGTCGCCGGCCCGCAAACCGGCACGATCGGCCGGCGAGTTTTTGTAAGGCTCGGCAATGCGCACATAGTCAGCGTCGCTGTCTTTGCGCACAATGGCGCCCACGCCGCCGTAACGGCCTGTGGTGTGCACGCGAAACTCCTTCATCTGCTCTTCGTTGAAATATTCGGTGTAGGGGTCGAGCGACGACAGCATCTTGGCGGCAGCTGTCTCAATGAGCTTCTTGTTGTCGACAGAATCGACATACTGGGTGTTGACACCACGGTATATGTTGAAGAATATCTCTATGTTCTTGCCGGCATCGAAATCGGCCCTGCGGCTGTTTTGTCCGCGGGCAGACAGGCTCAGGCACGCTAACGCCGCGGCCAGGGCAACAGTTGAAAACCTCATGATGTTATTGTTCGTTTTCCAATCGCATGACAAGCACTATGACCACCGTGCGCGTGCCCGATATCTCTATAGGGTTGCGCGATGCGTCTATGGTGACAGTGTCGTTGTAAAGCATTCTAAGACGCGCCAGGGCTTTGACGGGACGATAACGACGTATGGCGCCATTGTCTTGGGTCAGCACATAGCCCGACGCCTCCATCACCCTGTCTACGGCGCTCAGGTCGCTGATGTCGCGCACCGTGACGCTCTTTTTGGCAAATCCGAACAGAGGGTAGGCCAACGATATGACAACCGCAAACAGCAGCACTATCATGCCGTTGTTCGACATGAAGAACTGCCATAACTGGTCAGGCTCCACACGTGTTGTCGACGTCAACACCATCAGCAGATATGTGACCGCAAAAATAACGGACACAAACAGAAAATAACTTGCCGATCTTCTCAAATAATTGCACATATTTGCAGTTCGTTTTTTACGTTGAACATTTGCGCCTCCTTCAAAGAGTGTGCCGCATGCGTATGACCACGCCTGTCAAACAACCCTTGGCAAGGTTAATTTATTGTGTAATAATGACGTTTAAATGTCATGCAAACGATTTTCGAGCATATTAAACGCATCTTTTCAGGGATAAAGGTAATCTTTTTCCCCGAATTATGCGTGGCCTGCGGCAGAAAACTTGTTGCCGGCGAGACCATGCTGTGTACCGTGTGCCGTGTCGGCATGCCGCTTACGGACGACCACAAAGGCGACCACAGCCATCTGCGAGAGCGTTTCACCAACCATTTCGACCCTGTGTGGGCCGTTTCGTTTTTCTATTACGTTCATGGCTCTCACTACAGCCGCATAATACTGAACATCAAGTTCAAGGGGTGCGCCACCGCCGCCGTAGGCATGGGCCGTCTGTTTGGCAGATACCTTGCCGACGAGTGTCCGCAGCTGTGCCGTGCCGACCTGCTAGTGCCTCTGCCGCTGAGCCGCGAACGCATGGCAAGACGCGGATTCAACCAGTCTGAACTTATCGCGCGCGGCATGGGCGAACAGACCGGTCTTGCCGTCGAGACACGTGCCGTCAGCAGGGTGCGTTACAGACAGGCCCAGTCGCACATCAAGTCACGCGCAGAGAGGCTGTACAACGTAGACGGAGTCTTTAAGGTCACAAGACCCGAGCTTCTCAGAGGCCGCCACATAATATTGGTAGACGATGTTGTGACCACCGGTTCTACGCTCACCTCGTGCGCCAAAGCCATATTGGAGGCGGTGCCCGACTGCCGCATAAGCATCGCCGCCCTGGCCTCAACCCCCAAGACGACGTGACCGTCCAATGACAAGCCTACACACATCAAGACGCCTCCACCGTCATAAAAAAGAGGCGTCATTTTGCAAGAGACAAAAAAATCATATCTTTGCCGCACTTTACCCTCATGACCCGGACGCACAGGCCATGCCCCGCGACGAGACCACGGCCGACGCGCCTACCATACAGACATACAACATGAACAAAGCAAGACACAACACAATAGGACACATGGCCATATTTGCGGCCAACATATTCTGGGGCTTCATGTCGCCCGTCTCCAAGGCGGTGCTATCGTCGGGATACATGTCGTCACTGGCCCTGACCACCATACGCATGATAGGGGCGGCGGCAATCTTCTGGCTCGCGTCGGCCTTCACCAAAAAAGAGCAGGTCAACCCTCACGACCTCATGATGCTGTTCTTCGCCTCTCTGTTCAGCATAACCATCAACCAAGGGTGCTTCATAGCGGGCATATCAATGACCTCGCCCATAGACGCCTCTGTCGTGGCCACCACCATACCCATCATCACCATGATAATAGCGGCCATGTACCTCAAAGAGCCTGTCACCTCTAAAAAAGTGCTCGGCATATTCCTCGGGGCCATAGGCGCGCTCATACTCATAGCAAGCGGAGGCAATGCCGAAGAGTCGAACAACAGCAACATGACAGGCAACCTGCTGTGTCTGGCCGGCGAGTGCAGCGTGGCGATATATTACGTCGTCTTCCGCGACCTTATCAGACGCTATCATCCCGTCACGCTCATGAAATGGATGTTCACATACGCCACAATATGCTGCGTACCGTTCTCTTACAGCGACATATCTGCCATCGACTTTGCCGGCATGCCGACAAACACCATACTCGACATCGGTTTCATCATAGTGGCCGCCACTTTTCTCTCTTACCTGTTAGTGCCCGTGGCCCAACAACACCTGAGACCCACAGTCATAAGCATGTATAGCTACACCCAGCCCATCATAGCCTCTCTTCTGGCCGTGCTGTGGGGCATGGGCAACTTCACCCCCGTCAAGACAGCCGCAATAGTACTCGTGTTCGCGGGCGTATATGTGGTAAACAAAAGCAAGTCAAAAGCCCAAATGGATGCCGAAGAGGCTCTCAAAAAAGAGGCCGACAGCAAGAGCGACACAACCACAGACTAAAAACAAGCTGCACATCTGCCGGCACAGGCCTTACTATAAAGAAAATCACATATGTATTTCGCATGATTTAGAAAGATATTGTATCTTTGTTGTTAACTTTGTGATAATTAAACAATATATGCAACATAGAATACATAAATCCGCCAAACCTTTTGTAAAATGGGCAGGAGGAAAGACACAGCTTTTAGAAGATATAAAGCGAACTTTACCGTCCAATTTTTCACAAAGAAAAGACATTGTTTATGTCGAACCTTTTGTGGGAGGGGGTGCAGTGTTATTTTGGATATTACAGCAATTCCCTAATATTCAAAAGGCTGTAATTAACGATATAAATCCCCATTTGATTATGACATATAGGGCTATTAAAGAACAGCCATATAAATTGATTGAGCAATTAAAAACGGTTCAATGTGAATACATCCCCTTAGATGAAGAAGATAGAAAAGCATATTATTTAAAGATGCGCAATATATATAATACTTCATCCTTATCTGAAATAGAAACAGCCGTTTTGTTTATATTTTTAAACAGAACCTGCTTTAATGGGTTATACAGAGTAAATTCTAAAGGGAAATTCAATGTTCCTCATGGGAGATATTCCAATCCCAAAATTTGCGATGAAGATACCATTCTTGCGGACTCTGAGATTTTGCAAAGGGTAGAAATTTTGTGTGGAGATTTCGAGAAAACAATTGCTTACGCTTCCTCTGACACCTTATTTTACTTTGATCCTCCATATAAACCTTTAAGTAAAACTTCTTCTTTCAATTCATATACCAAAGATGAGTTTGACGACAATGAACAAATACGTCTGCGTGATTTCTGTCACAAAATAGCCCAATATAAAGCTAATTTCATCCTAAGCAATTCAGATGTGAAAGGCAAAGACGATAATGATAATTTCTTTGATGAAATCTATAATGAATATCACATTCAGCGAGTGATGGCAACACGAATGGTTAATGCCAATCCTGAAAAAAGAGGAAAGTTGTCCGAGCTTCTCATTAGTAATTATAATATAAACAAAAATACTTATATACAATAATATGATTAGCAGCAAAGTAATAGAATGTATGATGCCATTATTTGATGTTGTTCGTGGTTTTAAGGGAAAAACAATAGGTCAAATAAAAGATGAACTTGGCATAAAACGTGATAATATGGTAAAAGGTGCATCCGGACTTATTGTTGAAAATCTGTTAGGTATTCCAAATAACAATCGAGATGAAGCTGATATTCCGGAAATTGGATGTGAAATAAAAATTCTCCCTTTACAAAAAAATAGAAATGGAGAAATAAAAGCCAAAGAACCTACTGCTATTCAAATGATTAATTATATAGAAGTTTCTCAAGAAACATGGGAAACGGCAAAGCTACGGAATAAAATCAACTTAACATTTTGGGTCGCATATCTTGCAAAAGAGAATGGGCGCTCACTTGCTCAGAATGACTATGTAATTGTTGACTATTTCTTAGATCATCCAACAGATATACAAAATGGCATATTCAAAAAGGACTGGGAAAATATTCAAAGCTATATTATCGATGGACGAGCAGATCAACTTTCATGTAGCATGGGAGTGTATTTGGAGCCTAAAACCAAAGGAGCTAATAATCAAGACAAGACCCAGGCTCCAGATGGAAAAGGAGGAACAATTATGGCTCGTCGCCGTGCATTCTATTACAAAAAGAATTACACAAACACGGCTATTATTCCTAATATAGACTTATCATCAATTAAGCAAAAAAAATGATTACCTTCTTCAAATCCTCCGACCATGCCTTCACCCTCTTGCATGGCGATTGTATCGAATTACTGAAACAATTCAGTTTCAAGTTCGATATGATATTTGCCGATCCCCCTTATTTTCTCAGTAACGGAGGGATAAGTGTACAGAGCGGGAAAGTGGTATGTGTAGACAAAGGAGAATGGGACAAAGGTGGTACACCGGAATACATAGATTCGTTTAATCGGGCCTGGATAAGCGAGTGCCGAAATAAATTGAAGGACAACGGTACAATATGGGTTAGCGGAACATATCACAACATTTTTTCCATAGCCAACATTCTCACGGAACTTGGTTTTAAGATTCTGAATGTGGTAACATGGGCAAAAACCAATCCGCCACCCAACATTTCATGCCGATATTTCACCTATTCCTCCGAATTCATTATATGGGCGCGCAAATCTGCTAAAGTTGCACATTGTTATAATTATAGTGTGATGAAACAAATTAATAACGATAAGCAAATGACGGATGTTTGGCAACTACCTGCCATAGCTCGGTGGGAAAAGTCATGTGGTAAACATCCTACGCAAAAACCGCTGTCTGTATTATCGCGTATCATCTTGGCATCAACCCCTGACGGTGCATGGATTCTTGACCCTTTTACAGGTAGCAGTACCACAGGTATTGCTGCAAATCTTTTGGGACGTCGCTTTTTAGGAATTGACAAAGAAAAAGAGTATCTGATACTTAGCCAAAAACGTAAAAAAGAAATAGAGCAAATTGAAACTTTTGCATTATATCGTAAGAAAATCAAGGATATTGCTTTTTCAGATAATACAGAGGCAGCAACTGTGCATGAAGAAGAAATTTTCAATTATGATTGACCTTTCTAATACTGCAAAAATCATGATTCCCTTCAATACCCCTCCCGATAATTCCAATAGCAAACAACAGAGACGACAGACAATGCTGGACGATTTCTCCGGACTGATACTCCACGTATATACATTTAAATTCTGATTATTTGAGAAAAAGTATCACAAAACATACTCACACAAACACCTCTCACTTACACCACCACCGGCAAACCGTCTGTTCGGTCTGATGAAAAATTTGTCCTACCTTTGCCGACAAATCAAGAGAGCAAACAAAAGTTTTGTAATCCTCATCGGAGGGCTTATAACCAAAGCCGGATAAGATGACTGGGTAAAACCAATCAGCTTATCCGGCTTTCCGGTTTTACATAACAGACAACGACAGACCATGCAAAGAGATTCGATCGATTTGTGCACACTCAATGTGTTTGCCTTGTTCAGAAAATATTTCGTGCCCACACTCTTGGGCATGCTCGGCATGGCGGCGGTGGCTGCCGTCGACGGCATATTCGTGGGTCACGGAGTGGGCAGCGACGGCATCGCGGCCATCAATATATGTATCCCGCTGCTTATGTTGCTCACCGGGGCCGGACTCATGATAGGCACCGGATGTTCGGTGGTGGCCTCGATACAACTGTCGAGAGGCAAACACAAGGCGGCACGGCTTAATGTGACGCAGGCATTCCTGCTGGCAACAACCGTCGCCCTCGTCCCCTCCGTGTGGGTCATGGCATCTGCCGAAGCCACGGCCAAGGCGCTCGGAACATCACAACACCTGCTGCCAATAGTGAAAGACTATCTGCTGTGGTTCGCCCCCTCGTGGGTGTTTCACATATGGGCAACCATATCGCTGTTTGTCATACGGTTAGACGGAGCACCCAAGCTGGCCATGGCATGCAGTCTTATAAGCGCCGCAATAAACCTCATACTCGACTGGTGGTTCATCTTTCCGCTCGACATGGGTTCATGGGTGCCGCCCTCGCCTCGTCGGTCAGCATAGTGGCCGGCGGACTAACAGCCGTCATCTACCTGTTGTTCAAAGCCCGCCATTTACGGCTATGCCGACTTAAACGCAGCACCAAAAGCCTGCGTCTCTGCCTGCGCAACCTCGGCTATCAATGCCGCATAGGCTCTTCGGCGCTATTGGGAGAGGCCACACTGGCTGTCTTGATGTTTGTCGGCAACAGGGTGTTCATGCACTATCTGGGCGACTACGGTGTGGCCGCCTTCGGAATATCGTGCTATTACATACCGTTTGTGTTCATGGCCGGCAATGCGACAGCACAATCGGCACAGCCTATCATCAGCTACAACTTCGGGGCAGGACTCTATGATAGGGTCGTGACAACAGAACGCATAGCACTGGCTGTAGCCGTGGCATGCGGACTAACAGCCACATTGCTGTTTTCCGTCTACCCTCATGTGGCGGTGAGCCTTTTTATGAACCATGAAAATGCAGCGGCACTAATAGCAACAAACGGATTCCCGTATTTCGCAGCCGGATTCGTCTGTTTCGTGGTCAACATCACCGCTATAGGCTATTTTCAAAGCGTCGAGAAGATAATGCCGGCAACGATATTCGCCCTGTTGCGCGGCGCGGGGCTATATTCTTGGTACCTATCTTTGTAATACTGCCACGTATTTTGGGTGTCAATGGCATATGGCTGGCCATGCCGTGCTCTGAGATATCGACAAGCATGGTTATCATGCTCTTTCACCTGAGTTGCAGACGCAAAAAGACTCAAACGGCCTGTACGACACAAGACAATCAGTAAGAGAGGGCTATCTTGGTTTTCATGTTTTTTATCTTCAGCCCGCGCAACATGCCGACGACATGGCTCTTATCGGCAGGGATAGTAAGAAAGGCATGATGATCTCCAACCTCTATATGGCCTATCTCGTCTTTTGCAAGGCCACCTTTGGCGCAGAAAAATCCGACTATATCGCCCTTCGACAGCTTGTCTTTGCGTCCCTTGCCTATATAGACAGTGACGTTACGGGCCGGCGTGGGCGCACTCTCCGGCGGCACCGCCACAGGAATGTAACCGTCAAGAGGGTATGGCAACGTCTCGTTTGGACCCAGCATGACCACCACCCGACCCTGCGCATTCATGCGGGCGGTGCGTCCGTTGCGGTGGGTCAGCTCCTGCGGCGTGTTGCTCGGCTCGAAGTGCACCACACATGCCAGCCCGGCTATATCCAGGCCTCGGGCGGCAAGATCTGTGGACACCAGCACGTTGGCACTGCCTCCGCGCAACTTCACCAGCGACCTCTCGCGCTCGTGCTGCTCCATGCCGCCATGAAGAAGGGCTGACGACACGCCCTCAGAACGAAGATAGGAGGCTGTACGCTCTGCCGATTCGCGATAGTTGCAAAACACTATACACGGACGCCCCTTTAGCGAACACACCAGCCTCAAGAGTGACTCACGCTTGTTGTCGCACCTCATAAGCTCCTTGTCGAGCCTCTCGCCCTTGTCGTCGTCGGTGGCGAAAAAGAGCCGTCGAGGCTGCGACACACCCGTCAGCCGCGGCATGGGTATAGACTCTGTGGCCGAGGTGAAGAGCTTGCGGCACCCGACGGGCAGACGGTCGAATATGGCCGACATCTCTTGCTCAAAGCCCAGCTCTAACGATTTGTCATACTCGTCGACCACCACTACCCTCACCTGAGAGAGTGACAACGACCGTTGCAGCAGGTCGAGCAGACGCCCTGGCGTGGATATGAGCAACTGGGGCGGCTCGGTAAGACTGCGAAGCTCGATGTTTATGTCGTGTCCGCCATAACAGCATAGCGTCTTGAACGGGGTGCCCAACGACGAGGCCACACGTGCAATCTGGCCTGCCAGCTCGCGTGTGGGCGCTATCACCAGAGCCTGTACTGCGGCTAAGGTCTCGTCGGCAATATCAAGCAACGGCAACAGAAAAGCGAGCGTCTTGCCCGAACCGGTGGCCGAGAAGAGCATCAGCTCTGCCGACGGCTCAGACAAGGCCGCAGACGTGGCCCGCTGCATGTCGTTAAGCTCGGTGATGCCAAGGGCCGACAGTGCGGAGCGCAGGTTGTAACCGGTGGTCTTCAACGTGTCAGCGTGTTATAAGTGTTCCACCGTGGTTAGGCTCTCTTATGGCGTCGCATCCGCATATCACCACGCTTGCGACACCTCCGTCTATGGCATCAAAGGCGTTGTCTACCTTGGGTATCATGCCTCCCGATATGACCCCGTCTGCACGCAAACGGGCGTAGCTGCCTTTGTCTATATGTTCTATCAGCGACGACGGATCGTCTACGCTACCCATAACACCCTTTAGCTCAAAACAATACACAAGCTCAACGTCATAGCGGGACGACAGTCCCACGGCCACCGTACGCGCCACCGTGTCGGCATTGGTGTTGAGCAATGTGCCGTTGCCGTCGTGCGTAATGGGGGCCACCACAGGCACAAAACCGCCATCGAGCAACATAGAGGCGGTCTTGACGCCGAACTTGTCAGCCAACGGGTCACCGACAAAACCGTAATCGACAGCCCCGCCCTTACGCCGTTCCGACACTATCAGCGAGCCGTCGGCCCCGCACAATCCGAACGCATTAACGCCGCGTGTCTGAAGTGCAGCCACAATCTTTTTATTGACAAGACCGGCATACACCATGGTGACCACATCGAGGGTCTGGGCGTCAGTAACCCGACGTCCATCAATCATTTGGGTCTCAATACCGAGAGACTTGCTTATGGTGGTGGCTATCTTGCCTCCGCCGTGCACCAGCACAAAAGGCTCTCCCAAACGTGACAAATCGTCAAGAAACGATGATAGCTTGGCGGGGTTATCAACAACGTTACCGCCTATTTTTATCACTTTCAACATAGTTATCAACAATTTTCCTTACTTATTCGACAAAGTTACGGTTTAATTGACATTTTATCAACACCTTCTTCACAAAAAGGGTTCGCTGGAAGTGTCGCTGATTTTATCAACACTGCCGGTAATTTGCTGGCACTGCTGTTTTGATTTGCTGGGACTGCCTCCGGCGGCCCTTCCGGGGGAGGGGTCGCGGACCCCGTTTTGATATGTTTGAGGGCAAACTAAGAACAGAAGTACGAAAGATATGGATAAAGGCGTTCGACTATCGTCTCACACCTTTATCCATATCTTTCGTTTTTGGCTCTGAGAAGTGGTGCCTGGAAGATATTAAACAGGGACAGGACTCTCGACGGAAAGGGTGCGGAAGAAGTTCGGCAAAGCATAACAGCAGAGAGGCAAAGCACACACAAATGAACCACCCGCCAGTAACCTGTCCACAACCCCTTACGCAAACCCTCGGGGAAGAATCAAAGAAATCAAAGAACCAAAGTATTAATATTTAGCGGACACAACGCACGCT
>JAIECQ010000184.1 GCA_029068395.1 Rikenellaceae bacterium | reverse complement strand
TAGCTGTTTTTGGCCCTTGGGTTGAGTGCCTGAAGGATATTTAACAGGGGCAGGACTCTCGCGGAAAGGGTGCGGAAGCAAAACAGAAACAATAACAGCAGGGCGGCAAAGCACGCACAACTGAATCACCAGCCAGCAACCGGGCCACAACCACTTACGCAATCCCTCGGGGAAGAATCAAAGAAATCAAAGAAATCAAAGAACCAAAGTATTAATATTTAGCGGACACAACGCACGCTATAACCGCGCTGCTTAAGGTTGCTACCGCTCACGCCCACATTACTGCTACCGAAGGTCAGGTAGTACGCGTAGCTAGAGCCAGACGTACTCGTAACTGACGACCAATAGTAGCCGTACGTACCCGCGCCGTTCAACGTACCGAACGAGCCGTCGCGGCTACCGATAGCGGGAAACTCCACGGAATTAAAGAGGCGTTATTGTTTGGGCGGTAGGGTTTTGGCGGTAGGGTTTTGGCGGTAGGGAGTTTTTTGTTTCGGAAAGCTTTAGTCGGCGTGGCTTTTGCACAGGTAGTTTTTGCACCGCATGGCTTCCGCCTCGGCAGGGTGGCGAGGTACGAGCCGCAACGGGCCTCGCCTCCCCCCGCGGAGGCCCGTAATCCCGTCACGCAATTGTAGGCAGTGACTAAAGGTAGGCGGTTATGCGCGTCACTTTCACACTTTGCCCCCGCAGGCTCGGCCCGTGGCTCCTCCACGCTAAAGGCACGTACCTGCCCACCGCGCGGTCTGAGTGAAACGAAACCGCACACAAATTCCTTATGTCCGGGCTGAGGAACGAAGCCCGAGCGGCCCGGAGCCTCCGCCCAACGGAGGGCCGCATATCGGTGAGTAATATGTAGGGCGGTGAATCAGTGGCGGCAGTGATGCTCATGACTTTCATGCTGTGCCCTCCGCAGGCTCCGTTCCGCTCTCCGTCACGCCTGTGGCTGCCACGCTGTCTTTATGGTTGCCGCTCTGCTGTTATGTTTTCTGCTTTGCTTCCACGTTTTTCCGCCGAGAGTCATGCCCCATATTGAATATCCTTCAGGCACTCAACCCAAGGGCCAAAAACAGCTATCCTATAAATGTGTAAGACGTATGTCGAAACACATTTATGGGATAGCTGTAATTATCCGCTTAGTTGTTCCTCAAACATATCAAAACGGGGTCCGCGACCCCTCCCCCGGAAGGGCCGCCGGAGGCAGTTCCAGCAAACCATCACCGGCAGTACCGGCAAGTCATTACGGGCAGAGATGCTTGCGGTGAGTTATCAGACGGTCATTATTTCGGTTTCTTTTTTATCTAATTCGGCGTCTATTAGTTTGTTGTATTTGTCGGTTATTTTTTGAGCTTCGTTTTCGCCGTCTTTGGCTATATCTTCAGCCATGCCGTCTTTCTGGGCTTTTTTGAAAGCTTCGACAGCATCTCGGCGGGCGGTACGAATGCTGACCTTGGCGTTTTCGCCTTCGGTTTTGACCTGTTTGACCAGCTGTTTACGTCTCTCTTCGGTGAGAGGGGGTATGTTGAGACGTATGCTTTCGCCGTTGTTAGAGGGCGTTACGCCGATGTTTGCGTTGATGATAGCTTTTTCTATGGCAGCGATAACGTTTTTGTCCCACGGCTGTATCAGCACAGTCTTGGCGTCGTGCACGGTGACGCTTGCAACCTGATTGACAGGCATTTCGGCGCCGTACGACTCGACGGTTATGCCGTTGAGCATGTTGACGTTGGCTTTGCCTGCGCGTATGTTAAGGAGCGACTCCTGCAAAAAAGAGAGGCTCTTCTGCATCTTACCCTCAAGGGCGGTCAAAATCTCTTTCGATTCCATAAAAAGTATTTATCCGTTTAGTTGTTTTTGATATCAATGTTTGTATTGCCAATAAAAGTCGACTTCTTGTCTGATTTAAGGATGAAGAACATTTATGTCAACTCTATGATTCGCAAAGGCTGATTTTCTTCTGTCTTCAAATATATCTCTATATTCTTCCAATGACAAAATTACACTTTTTCGAGCGAATAAACTAAAGTTGTATATATTTTTTCAAACGAAACATATATTTAGCGTACAAAAACGCCGCCTTTGTATTCATCAAGCGTTATGTAACAGACCTGCGATATACTATTATTCAACGAATTGTATCAGATAGCTGAATTTAACAAAACAGCTAAAGAAGATGCCACAACACGTCTATACAAAGATGTGAAATACAACTATTTGCTTACATTAATGTGATTATCATATGACCGTTATACCGCAATGACATACCGAGACCTTGCCGGGAGAATATACAATACATCTGTCAGGGGACGGAAGCCGTTAAAGAAGCGAAGGCAGCAGCCATAGCCATGCGCGCAACCTACCACATGCAAGAGACTCTCGATCTTTATAAATTATCAGTAATCCACTGCTTAAATGAATCTTTATCTTCTGCGGTCATTTCTAACACAACTTGTTGTAACGTGGGGACATAATTCCCCACATTAATTTTATTAAGACAAGGGGGCTGGCCATTCAAGATATAGAGAATAGACTGAAGCTCCTTATTTAATGTGTCTCTCCTTTTGGCAATCCAATCGGCAGTAGCGTCAAAATAATTTAATTTCTTAATATCTACATCACAAACAGGAGTGATATCAGGAACTTTAAGTTCGTTCCAGATGCTTTGTACAGAGGGATTTTTCAAAGCAATGTTTTTATATAGCCTGCCAGACAGATACTGAAGAAAATGTTGAGCGTAACCGTCTCGATCTGTCAGTTTGGAGAGTTGGCTTGGCAGCCAAACAAGATTGGGCACAAATGAATTGGTTGCCTCGTATTGACTAGCCCAACTGACATGCTTTTCCAGCTTACGCCAGATATGTGAAGCGACAAATCCATTACCCATCCTATTTCCGTTCATCTCACTAAGATGGCTGATTATATTCAAACTTCTTGGGATTCCCTTAATACTAGAATTGTCGTCTGGCAAAAGTCCTTTTTCAGTAGCGATGCCACGCGTGTCCTTTCCTGTAGCGGGATCAATTTTACGACAAGAAGCATCTCTAATGACATATGGCAATAGCACAGGTATTGTTTGATAAACCTCGGGGGTAAACCAGATACCTCCCCAAAGTAATAATTGCTCGATAAGGAATTTTGTTTCTCGAGACGGATTTTCAGAATCTCCTGCAAGTATTATCTGCTTTTGAATGATATGATATATGATGTTATTCCCGTCTATCTTCTTGCTTTTCATAAAATTTCCAACTTATTATTCATTACAAAGCTATACAATTATCTTAATATACAAATATGATTCGGATGCAGTCGACGTTCTAATCACTTATCATACTTTCATAAAATACTCGATAATCTTGGCCCCGCAGACTCGGCCCGTGGCTTATTCATGCTAAAAATACGTCAGGTGCACAGAAGAAGAAGCCAAGCCACCAGTCCGAAGCCCCCCAGCACAGGCACAAAGTCAAAGCGCCCCCGTCTGTTTCACACCTCACGGCCCAATTTCATCAGGCCTCTACATCCTCCGCTCCGGCAGGCTATCGAAAGGGTCTGTGACCCCCTCGGGGAAGAATCAAAGAAATCAAAGAACCAAAGTATTAATATTTAGCGGACACAACGCACGCTAAAACCGAACTGTTTACCGCCGTAGTACACGCGTAAATTACTGCTAATGAAGCGCAGGTAGTACGCGTCGTCAGAACTGCCCGCAACTGACGACCAATAGTCGCCCACGCCACCCGGATTGTTCAACGAACCGGACGTGTTGCGGCAACCGACAGCGGGAAACTCCACGGAATTAGAGAATGTTGCGATTGGTTGGGCGGTAGGGGTTTAGGGTTAGTGGTTTTAGGAAGCTTAGTTCCGCGTGGGCTTTTTGTACAGGTAGTTTTTGCGCCGCATGGCTTTTGTGCCGGCAGGTTTTGCACCGCATGGTTTTTGCGCCGGCAGGGCGGCGAGGGACGAGCCGCAACGGGCCGACCCTCCCCCCGCGGAGGCCCGTAACATCGCCACGCTATTGTAGGCAGTGACTAAGGGTAGGCGGTTATGCGCGTCACTTTCACGCTTTGCCCCCGCAGGCTCGGCCCGTGGCTTCTTCACGCTAAAGGGACGTAAGGTGCGCAGCCGAAGCCAGCCGCCCCGCCAGCACAGGCATCAAGCCAAAGCTAAACTGCAAGTCACACCAAAGCACTTGCATGCTTCACGCTTCACGGCCAAATTTCACCACGCTACCGACACTTACCCCGTGAGGCCGGCGCTGGCGCCGGCCCACCCCGCACCGGCAGGGCGGCCTGAGTGTAACGAAACCGCACACTATTCCTTATCACCGGCATTACGAAGTATGCCGTAAGCCAAAATTCCTTGTGTCCGGGCTGAGGAACGAAGCCCGAGCGGCCCGGAGCCTCCCCCAACGGAGGGCCGCATGTCGGTGAATAATATGTAGGGCGGTGAATTAGGGACGGCAGTGATGCTCGTCATTTTCATGCTGTGCCCTCCGCAGGCTCCGTTCCGCTCTCCGTCATGCCTGTGGTTGCCACGTTGCCTTTATGGTTGTCGCCTTCCTGCTGTTTCTGTTTTGCTTCCGCACCCTTTCCGCCGAGAGTCATGGCCCCTGTTGAATATCCTTCAGGCACTCAACCCAAGGGCCAAAAACGAAAATATGGTATAAAGGTGTGAGACGCATGTCGAAACACCTTTATACCATATTTTCGTACTTACCCGCTTAGTTGTTCCTCAAACATATCAAAACGGGGTCCGCGACCCCTCCCCCGGAAGGGCCGCCGGAGGCAGTGCCAGCAATACAAAACGGCAGTTCCGGCAAAACATTATCCGCAGTTCCGGCAATCCGTCACCGGGAGGGGAGTTATTCCCACTCTATGGTTGCGGGTGGTTTTGAGCTTATATCGTAGACTACGCGGTTTATTCCCCGCACCTTGTTTATTATCTCGTTAGACACGGATGCCAGGAACTCATACGGCAAGTGAGCCCAGTCTGCGGTCATGCCGTCTGTCGAGGTCACAGCTCTTATGGCCACGCAGTTCTCATATGTCCTCTCGTCGCCCATCACGCCGACGCTCTGTACCGGCAGCAGCACGACGCCAGCCTGCCATACCTTGCCATACAAGCCGTGTTCGCGCAGCCGGCGGATGAATATGTCGTCAGCCTCCTGCAATATGGCCACCTTTTCTGGTGTCACCTCGCCGAGTATTCTGATGCTCAGTCCGGGACCTGGGAAGGGGTGACGGTCTAACATCTGCTCGGGCATGCCAAGCTCCCGTCCTATGCGTCGCACCTCGTCTTTGAAAAGCAGACGCAGAGGCTCCACTATCTTGAGGTTCATCTTCTCGGGCAATCCGCCTACATTATGATGCGACTTTATCACCACCGCCGGTCCTGAGGTCGATGCCGACTCTATGACGTCGGGGTAGATGGTGCCCTGAGCCAGCCAGCGAGCATCTTTTATCTTCTGCGCCTCGCTGTCGAAAGTCTCCACAAAGTCGCGTCCTATTATCTTGCGCTTGGCTTCGGGGTCGGTGACACCTTTAAGGTCGCCAAGGAACTTATCGTGCGCCTTGACGGCCACCACGTTAAGCCCCATCTGCTTATACATGGCCACCACATCGTCATACTCATTCTTGCGCAGCAGACCCGTGTCAACAAATATGCATGTCAGACGGTCGCCTATGGCCAGGTTGAGCAACTGTGCCGCCACCGACGAGTCGACACCTCCGGAGAGGCCCAAGATAACCCTGTCGTCGCCAAGCTGCTCACGCAACGCTGCCACGGTGCTCTCTACGAACGATGCCGGGGTCCAGTCGCCTTTGCATCCGCATATTTTCTTGACGAAATTGCTTATTATGATGGCGCCCTCTTCCGAGTGCGAGCATTCGGGGTGAAACTGAATGCCCCACGAAGGCTCTTCTCCTATCTGGAACGCGGCAACGGGCACGCTATCTGTAGATGCTATTATACGATAGTCTGACGGTATCGACATTATAGTGTCGCCGTGAGACATCCACACCACGCTGTTGGGACTCAGGCCCGCAAGCAGGGGATTCTCTCTCTCCACCACATTCATCGAGGCGCGTCCATACTCGCGGGTGTTGCTCTGCTTGACCTCGCCGCCGAACGAGTGCGCCAAATATTGTGCTCCGTAACATATGCCCAACACGGGTAACTTGCCTTTGAAGCCCGATAGGTCTATCTGCGGCGCCTTGGCATCACGCACCGAAAAGGGGCTGCCCGAAAGTATTATGCCCTTTACCGACGAGTCTATCACCGGAATCTTGTGGAAAGGATGTATCTCGCAATAAACATTGTCCTCACGGACACGACGCGCTATGAGCTGCGTGTACTGAGAACCGAAATCGAGAATCAGTATCTTTTCTTGCATAACAAATAATGTTAGAGCTGCAAAGGTAGTAATTTACATTTAACTATTGGTCTGTTAAACGACTTTTTTTGTCGCGCCTCCATTTTTTTGTACGGGCCGCTTTTAGCGCACGCGACACAAGACTTTTTCAAGACACTTGGAAAGGAACTGTCTGCAAGGCTTCGGGGATGCTTTTGTGAGGTTGTCACGCCCGCCAAGCTCACACCTCATGCACAAACGAGGGCACACATCAAAAGGGAGGGACGGGCGTTTGTGCTACGACAGGGTTTGTGTTTCGGCAGGTTCTTGGCCCGGCGTGGCGGCGGGGACCCGGCAGGTTATCGAAAGGGTCCGTGACCCCCTCGGGTAAGAATCAAAGAAATCAAAGAACCAAAGAATTAATCATTGGCGGACACAACGCACGCTAAAACCGTACTGCTTACTGTAGTTATTCACGGTCACACTACTGCTACCGAAGTACAGGGTGTACGCGTTGTTAGAATCGAACACAACTGACGACCAATAGTAGCCGTACGCACTCACGTTACTGCTCAACGTACCGGACGTGTAGCGGTGACCGACAGCGGGAAACTCCTCCGCCCGTCGCCCCCCGGTGACGTCACTACAGCTTTTTTAAAATCACCCTCATGGTTGTTCCTTTGTCGGGTTCCGATTCGGCCACGACTATACGCCCTTTATGGTACTCGGTTATTATACGTCTACTCAGCGACAGGCCCAAACCCCAGCCTCGTGTTTTGGTCGTGTAACCGGGATTGAATATCCTCGACTGGTTAGACTTCGATATGCCTTTGCCGTTGTCTTTGACGTCGATGTATATGTGTTTGTCGTCGCCATATACCGACACTTTTATATATCCACGCCCCTGCAATGCGTCGAGCGCGTTTTTGAGCAGATTTTCTATCACCCATTCAAAGAGGGCGTCGTTGACCCTTGCCTGAAGGGGTACGGTAGACGAGTCGTCATATAACAGCTCTACATTACGCGGTATGCGGCTTCTGAAATAGTCGACAGTGTTGCCTACCAGCTTGTGCACGTTGTGCGGCGACAGATGCGTCGCCGAGCCTATTTTAGAGAAACGGTCGGCCACCTTGAGCAGACGGGTTATGTCTTTCTCCATCTCGCCTATGACGAAATCCTCCACCTGCTTGCCACGCAGATATTCAAGCCAGCCGAGCAATGATGAGGTAGGGGTACCGAGTTGATGTGCCGTCTCTTTGGCCATGCCTATCCACACACGGTTTTGCTCGTCGCGCTTTGACGAATGAAAGGTCACATAGGCCAGACCGACAAAAAGGGCGATTATGCCCAACTGTAGATAGGGATAATATTTCAGCAGCCTAAGCAACCACGACTGTCCGTAAAAGATATAAAACCTGTTGCCGTTGAATATGTTTATCTCTATGGGGTCGTGCATTGACGCCATGCGCTCAAGCTCTGCCCTCAGCATGGCGGGCGAAGAGACTATGTGCTCCGATATGTTGGTATAGCTCAACACCCTGTAATTGGTGTCGGTGACAATAGATGGGATAGTGGTGTTGTTGGCGATTATCTCGCCTATCAGATCGTCCAGCTGCGACCGTTCGGCCTCACCTCCCACCATGGCCATGGCATGCGACCATAACCTTATCTCGTTGCGCTCGTTCTCGGCCAGCTGTATAACCACCTTATTGGAAAATATCAGCGACCCTATGCCTATAATCACCGCAATGACAACAAACAACAGCTTGCGCCTATAGGAGGGACTGCCTCCGAATATGAAAATCTTCTCTCTCATCAGATGTGTTTTAAACGGTCGAGACAGCTTATGTGAAAAGTGTCGTCTTAAGTCCAAAGGTAACAAATAATCTGACAAGGCAAAACAGTGCTTTGTCTGCAAACAGCCTTTATTGCAGGTGAAAAGTTTTGCATAATCGAAAAAAAAGGTATCTTTGCATCGTCGGAAGTCCGCAGTGTCGGCCATCCGATGATGTTAAACGGTCTCGTGAAGACCCAATATTAACTTTATAATTACAGAAAAATGGCTGTAAAGATTCGTTTGGCCCGCCACGGTAAGAAAGGTTACGCTTTCTATCACATTGTGGTTGCCGACAGCAGATCGCCGCGTGACGGCAAATTCATCGAAAAGTTGGGTACCTATAACCCCAACACCAACCCTGCAACAATAGAGCTTAACTTTGACCACGCTCTGTCATGGCTTCAGAAAGGTGCACAACCCACCGACACTGCCAAGTCTATCCTTTCAAAAGAGGGTGTTCTTATGAAGAAGCATCTTTTGGGCGGTGTTAAAAAGGGTGCTTTCAGCCTTGAGGTAGCTGAAGAGCGTTTCAACAAATGGCTCGCAGACAAAGAGGCTAACGAGGGCGCCAAGCTCCAGAAGCTGGCCGACAGTAAAAAGGCTGCCGCAGCTGCACGTCTTGCCGAAGAGACCAAAGTAAAAGAGGCCAAAGCCGCCGCTCTTGCCGCAAAACGCGCTGAGGCCGAGGCTGCCGCCAAAGCTGCTGCCGAAGAGGCCGCTGCACAAGAGGCTGCCGCAACTCAAGAGGCTGAAACAGAAGCTCCTGCAACCGAAGAGGCTGCCGCAGAGTAAGGTTGTCTGTGCTTTTCTCTGAGTCTCAGGTTTTTATATTGCCACGTTGACAGTCTTTGTATGCCACACAAGCTATGCGGCTGACTCGAAACGTTTATACAAAAAGCCCCTTGCAAAGAAGGGTAAACAAAGATTATTGAAACCGAGGGAAGAGTACAAGAAGCTTCCCGGCAGACTCATAAGGCATGGAAAGGGAATATTCCAAAGAGGTTATCGCTAAAGTCACCAAGTTGTTTGGCGGCGAAGGTTTGCTTTCGTTAAAGCTCTCTGCCTATTTCCCCGACCAAGTGAATATTGAGGAACCCTGGTTTGTCGAGATTGACGGACTTGAGGTTCCTCTCTTTATTTCGTCGTTCAAACCCACAGGCAATGCCAAGGCCGTGGTGTCGTTTGACGATCTTGACAACGACCGCAGGGCTTCCGAACTAATAGGACGCGACATTTACATATATGCCGAACCAGACATAGACGATGAGCTTTATTGGGAAGACATGGAGGGTTATACTCTCATAGACCTTGTCAGCGGCATGTCAGGCACTATAGAGGGCTTTCGCGATTATACCGACAACCCTCTCGTAGAGGTCGACTTCTCTGGCGTCGAGGTGCTGGTGCCGGTATCTGACGAGATAATAGTGTCGGTGGACGACCGTGCACGCATTGTAGAGGCCAACCTGCCCGAAGGCCTTATCAATCTATATTCAGACAACGATTATGACCAATAAGACAGCCATATATCCCGGATCGTTCGACCCTTTTACTCTCGGCCACAAACTCATTGTAGACAAAGGGTTGCTGTTGTTTGACAAAATAGTGATAGGGTTAGGCGAAAATGTCAACAAACGCACCTTCATACCTCTTAAAAAGCGAGAGGCTATAATAAACAAGGTGTATGGTCACGACGATCGTGTTGTTGTGGTGCATTACGACAACCTTACGGCCGACTTCTGCCACGACAATGGCATCAACTTCATAATAAGAGGCATACGCAATGTTGGCGACTTCGAGTTTGAACGCAACGTCGCACAGATAAACCTGCGGCTCAATCCCTCTTTAGAGACTGTCTTCCTGATGACACCCCCCGAATATTCCGAGATATCATCCACCATTGTACGCGACATACTCGTACACGGCGGCAATCCATTGCAGTTTATGCCCGACGGCATCACTATGGACGACTTGAGGTAATTCTGCGCTGCCCCGCCTGTCATAAGCGCTTATGCAATCCCTCGGGGAAGAATCAAAGAAATCAAAGAACCAAAGTATTAATATTTAGCGGACACAACGCACGCTAAAACCGCCACGCTTACCGTAGCCACTGCCCACGTACAAATTACTGCTGTAGAAGTACAGGTAGTACGCGTCGCCAGAACCACCAGCAACTGACGACCAATAGTAGCCGTCCGTACCCGCGTGGTTCAACGTACCGGACGAGCCGTAGCGCCAACCGACAGCGGGAAACTCCACGGAATTAGAGAGGTTGTTATTGGTTGGACGGCAGGGTTTGGGGTTAGGTAGTTTTTGTATCGGAAAGAGTTGTCTCAATCCAAATAAAAAAGTACGAAAAGTCCGTGATAGAGTAAGTTTTTTAATATAAAATTTGGATGTTAATACTTTTTGTCATACTTTTGTATCGCAAAACGGAAATGCAGCAGGGAGCATAGCTCAGTTGGTTCAGAGCGTCTGCCTTACAAGCAGAGGGTCGGGGGTTCGAATCCCTCTGCTCCCACCAAGAAGGAATCGCACAGGCGGTTCCTTTTTTGTTTTGATTGGAGTGGGGTAAATACATCTTTCCAATAGTCTTACGGAGGGTTGGGTTGAGGCTTCGGTATTACCGGACAGTTTTGTGTCGTCCCGCCGGCCTTACGTCCCAATTTCATCATGCCCCTACACCCACACCACACCGGCCCAACTCTGACCCTTACACAATCCCTCGGGGAAGAATCAAAGAAATCAAAGAACCAAAGTATTAATATTTAGCGGACACAACGCACGCTTTGACCGTACTGCTTATCCCAGTACTCCTGCGGATTCACACCACTGCTACTGAAGTACAGGGTGTACGCGTTGTTAGAACTGCGCGCAACTGACGACCAATAGTCGCCGACCGCACCCGCGCTACTGCTCAACGTACCGGACGAGCCGTTGAGGCGGCAACCGACAGCGAGAAACTCCACTGAATTAGAGCCGGAGGTGAACTTGATATATCCATAATCGGAAGAACTCCATCCTCCTCCGCGACTGACAGTACTGCTGTTAATGAGAGTCTGGAACTCATCTTTAGTAGGCAGGCGGTAACCCTCCGGGCAAGGATGAGTATTCCAGTTGCTAGGATAAGTCGACGTGTTCCACGAACCGCCGGGAGTAGCCCCTGCGGCCGACGCCCCTGTGATATTCCACGCCACATTTATGCCCCACTGGTAGAACTTACCGTGTGACTCTGCACGTGTACCGCTGCACTGAGAAGGCAGCTTGGTGGCGAAAGTAGCGCCGCCAGAGGCCTGCTTGACAGGCGCGTGGTTGTTGCTTAGACAGAGTCATGGTTTTGCCCGGCAGGGTTTTGTGCCGACAGGCTTCTGCACCGGTAGGCTTGCGCAGGCATTATTTCGCACCGCATGGTTTGGTGTCGCAAGTTTTTGTCCGGCAGGCTTTGGTCCGGTAGATGGTTGTGCTGGCAGTTTTTAGCCCGGCAGCTTTTGCATCCGCAGTTTTTTGTGCCCAGTAGACTTTTGCGTCGGCAGGGCGGCGAGGGGGCCCGGCAGGCTATCGAAAGGGTCCGTGACCCCCGCAACGGGCCTCGCCTCCCCACGCGGAGGCCCGTAACCCCGCCAAGCTATTACAGGCAGAGACTAAGGGGCGGCAGTGATGCGCCTCACTTCCCCGCTTGCCTCCGCAGGTTCGGCCCGAAGCTGATTCACGCTAAAGTGGCGTTGGTGCGTAGCCAAAAACAACTAAAATAGTAGCCCGAAGCCTCGCCCAAGCAGCCGCCTCGCCAGCACAGGCACAAAGCCAAACAACAAGCTACAAAGCCTTGCCAAAAGCAACAACCAAAGCGCCCCGTATGTTTCACGCCTCACGGCCCAATTTCATCACACCCCTACACTCACCCCGTGAGGCCGGCATCAGCAAAGAGATGAAAGCAAAAGAAATGAGAGCACAAGGAATGAAACACCGGTAAACAGCTATGGCAATTAAGACAATCCACCTCGCGGTCTGAGTGTGACAAAACCGCACACTTTCTTTTCCCCGGCAGGCTACCGCGCCGGCAGTGCGGCGAGGGGCCCGGCAGGCTATCGAAAGGGGCCTGTGGCCCCCGCAACGCCCCTCCTCCCCGCGGAGGCCCGTAATCCCACCCCTTACGCAAGCCCTCGGGTAAGAATCAAAGAAATCAAAGAACCAAAGTATTAATATTTAGCGGACACAACGCACGCTATAACCAAGTCGCTTACTGGGAACCCCCATGCCCAAATCACTGCTACGGAAGTACAGTCTGTACGCGAGGTCAGCACCATCAGTAACTGACGACCAACAGCCGCCGTTCTCGCCCGCCTCGTACAACGAACCGCCCGAAATGCGGCGCCAACCGACAGCGGGAAACTCCTCTGAAAAAGCAGAGGTCACCTTAATTTCATGCCTGTCGAGATAGGCCTCCCGTCTAAAAAAATTTGATCTCTGTTGCAATTATAAAAACTTTGCACTATATTTGTTAGTGGAATAACAGTAGACTTTACGACATTAAACATAATCGACTATGGCAAAGTTGTTAATCAGAGACCTGACGTTGCGTGACGGTCAGCAATCTCTTTTTGCGACCCGCCTTAATCAGGGGCAGGTTGAAAGGGTACTTCCTTATTACAAACACGCAAACTTTTATGCCATGGAGGTTTGGGGCGGCGCTGTTCCCGACTCTGTGATGCGCTTTTTGGGAGAGAATCCTTGGCACAGGCTTGAGAGCATCAAATCGGCTGTTGGCGATGTATCCAAGCTTACGGCACTATCACGCGGGCGCAACCTTTTCGGATATGCCCCCTATAACGACACTATCATCGACGGATTCTGCCGTAATGCGATAGAGTCGGGTCTGGGTATCATGCGCATATTCGACGCTCTTAACGATGTTGACAACATCAAATCGACGGTTAAATATGTCAAGCAATACGGAGGCTTGGCCGATTGCGCCGTTTGCTACACTGTCGACCCCCACTTTACATTCGGCGAACGCCTCAAGGCCTTCTTCAGCGGACGCAAGTTGCCCAAGGCGGTCTTCACCGACGCCTATTTCCTCGACAAGGCGCGTCAAATGGTGGCCGAGGGGGCAGATATGATCACCATCAAAGACATGAGCGGCCTTATACCGCCCAAACGTGTGTTCACGCTGGTCAAGCTCTTCAAAAAGGAGCTGCCGGTGCCTGTCGATTTCCACACCCATTGCACCCCCGGTTACGGCCTTGCCTCTGTGGTTGCAGCCATAGAGGCCGGGGTAGACATTGTCGACACCAATATATGGACCTTTGCCGGTGGTCCCGCAGCACCCGCCATAGAGCTTGTCTACCTGTTCTGCAAGAAGATGGGCGTTGAGTTGGATGTCAATATGGAGGCTGTGCGCATGATTAATGGCGAGCTTGTCGAGATACGCAAAGAGCTGGAGGCGTTCGATGCCGTCAAGCAGTTCCCCGTACCGTTCAATCCGCTCACCGACACCCTACCTGCCGAGATAGAGGCGCAGTTTGACCGTGCCGTTGCGGCGGTAAGAAAAGGCGACTATGACACCCTCACCGACGCGTGTCACAAGATAGAGGCCCACTTCAACTTCCCCGCTCCCAACGAGTTGGTCAAGAGGGCCGAGATACCCGGCGGCATGTACACCAACATGGTGGCGCAGCTCAAACAGCTTGGCAGCGAGGGCATTCTCAACAACGCCATGGTGCTCATACCGCGCGTGCGTCTCGATGCCGGCCTGCCTCCGCTTGTCACCCCCACGAGCCAGATTGTTGGTGCCCAGGCGGTAAACTGCGCCATGTCGCTCAAAAAGGGCAAGCCCATGTATTCCAACACCTCTAACCAGTTCGTTGCTCTGGTCAAGGGCGAATATGGACACACGCCGGTGCCTGTCGATCCCAAATTCCGTCTTAAGATAGCAGGCACGAGCCAGGAGACTCCCTATGACGTAAGCAAATATCAGATGCAGCCCAATCCCTCACTTGACGACTGCGGCGGTATCTCTTTGGCCGAGAACGAGAAAGAGGTGCTGTTGCTTGAGCTTTTCCCTGCCGTTGCCAAAGACTACCTGACCAAGGTCAAGCGCGAGGCTTACCGTAAGTCGCACGGCGAAGAGACAGTGGCCGATAAAGAGGAGCGCGCCGCCGTTTCAGATAAGATTGTCATCACAGGCACTGCCGTAGAGGCACCCATGCCGGGCAAGATTTTCAAGATGCTCGTTGGCGAGGGCGACGCCGTTGCGGCAGGGCAGGATGTGGTGATACTTGAGGCCATGAAGATGGAAAACAACCTCTCGACACCCGTGGCAGGCAAGGTCAAGCGCATCTTTGTCAGCGAGGGCGACACCATACCCGCAGGAGGCTTTATTATGGAGATAGAGTAACCCCGCAGGAGATAAAAAGCGGACGTTTCGCAATCCGGAAACGTCCGCTTTTGTTATTGTCATATGGCGACTGATGTCATCTGTCAGTCTGTAGATATCACGATGGTTTGTGGCGTCTGTTTTTGCCTTAAGCGGTTTGTTCAGATTGCCTCCGGCTTTTATGGGGGCGGTAGTGTCTGGTCTCCTTGGTGTTGTTGAACCGTAGTTTCAGCTTTGCCGAGGCGTTTTTGCATGCGCGTTGTTCGGCCTCCTTCTTTGAGTTGCCCAGTCCGTGTCCCACCTCTTTTTCGTTGACGCTGACAACGGCATAGAACTGTTCGTTGCCGTCGTCGCTGTAAGTTTTGCTTTTGGTGCACTTTATCGACACGGTGCGCCGCCTCTTCTGACTCCACTCTATCAGGCGGCTCTTATAGTCGGTCTCTACCTCAGACAGGTGGTCTATGTCGATGAAACGGCCTAATATGTCGTTTATAAGCAGTCGGTTGACAAAGTCGTAACCCTTGTCGAGATATGTGGCTCCCATCATGGCCTCGAAAGCGTCGCCATACATGTGTTTCTGAACGCCCGAGCCGTTGTGCATGGCCACCACCATGTTGTCTAACCCCAACTTTATGGCTATGTCGTTGAGCGATTGCCTGCTCACTATCTTAGAGCGCATTTGGGTGAGGAAACCCTCGTTGTGGTATGGGAATGCTATGTACAACATATCTGACACTACCGCCTCTATCACCGCGTCGCCCAGATATTCAAGCCGTTCGTTGTTTATGTGCATGCCGTCGTCTGTTACGACCGATGCCGACCGATGCACCAATGCCAACTTGTATATCTCTATGTTGTGGGGATAGATGCCCAAAGATCGGTGTATGGCGGTGTAATATCGCCGCTCTGATGAGAAATATTTTTTGAAATAGTATCTGATGCGATCAAACATAACTTTCCGTTAATAAAAAAATGTATATGGCAGGGGAATAACCTGCCGATATACATTTTTGTAAACGCCCTAAGCATTTTTCGCACTACATTCTAAGGAGGCAACTGCTTGGTATCGCGAGGCTCTCTGTTTTCTGCCGCCTGTTATACGGCCATCCTGTTTCAGTCTCCGGTCTTTCGCTTCCGGACTTCCCGGCTTTCACTCCATTGCTTCCAGCCTCCTGAATCACCTTGCTCACCACTTGGCCAGCCCCTTCTGTTCCGCCCCCTCTGGTTCAGCGGGTCCGTTTCCTCTGTTTCCGCCCCCTTGGGAGTTAGAATTTTTTGAGGATGATGCTTGAGTTGTGACCTCCGAAGCCGAAAGTGTTGCTCAGGGCATACTGCACGTCACGTTTCTGTGCTGTTCCGAGGGTGAGGTTGAGCTTGGCGTCAATTTTGGGGTCAAGCTCGGTGCAGTTTATAGTCGGAGCTATGATGCCTTTGGTCAGAGCGAGGATACATGCGAGAGACTCAAGTGCGCCGGCGGCACCGAGCAGGTGACCTGTCATTGACTTGGTTGAGTTGATGCTCAACTTATAGGCATGTTCTCCAAATACGTTCATTATTCCGGTTATCTCGGCCACGTCACCTACGGGAGTAGATGTTCCGTGAGTGTTGATATAGTCTATCTGGTCGCGTGTTATTCCGGCGTCTTCTATTGCGTTTATCATAGAGCGTCCTGCGCCCGAACCGTCGGGCAGGGGAGCTGTCAGGTGATAAGCGTCTGCGCTCATGCCGCCGCCGACCACCTCGCAATATATCTTGGCGCCTCTGGCTTTGGCGTGTTCATACTCTTCGAGTATGAGGCCTGCGCCGCCCTCGCCCATCACGAAACCGTCACGGCCCACGTCGAAAGGCCTTGAAGCTGTTTTGGGGTCGTCATTTCTTGTTGAGAGTGCTTGCATGGCGTTAAAGCCGCCTATTCCGGCCTCTACTATGGCAGCCTCTGAGCCTCCGGCGAGCATTACGTCGGCTTTGCCGTAACGTATCTGGTCGAAAGAGTTTATCAAGGCATGGTTTGAAGAGGCGCAAGCAGAAACGGTCGCATAGTTGGGACCTTTGAAGCCATACTTCATAGATATGTGACCGGCAGCGATGTCGGCGATCATCTTGGGTATGAAGAAGGGGTTGTAACGCGGCGTCCCCGGGTGTTTGCTGTATTCCATCGACTCTTGATGGAAGGTAATAAGACCACCTATTCCTGAAGCCCATATCACACCGGCACGGTCGAGGTCGATTTTGTCGACGTCAAGACCGCTGTCTTCAAATGCCTGAGTGGCTGCGACAAGCGCATATTGGGTGAATAGGTCGTATTTTTTTACCTCTTTACGGTCGAAATGATCTTCGGGCTTGAAGCCTTTAACCTCGCAGGCAAACTGCGTTTTGAAGTTCGTCGCGTCGAAACGCGTTATGGGGCCTGCCCCGCTGACGCCTTTTTCGAGGTTTGCGAAGAGCTCTTCGACGTTATTTCCAAGGGGGTTGATTGTGCCGATGCCTGTAACGACAACTCTTCTCAGTTCCATGTTGACTCCTATGGGATTAGTATTGGTTTACGTGTGTTTTTGCCACACATAAAATATAAGAAACTGTCTCGGATAAAGTTTCCGCAGACAGTTTCATGATATTTTCAAAATTAGTTTTTCTTGCTTTCGATATAGCTGATGGCGTCACCTACAGTGGCGATTTTCTCAGCGTCTTCATCGGGGATCTGAATATCGAACTCTTTTTCAAACTCCATGATAAGTTCGACTGTGTCGAGAGAGTCTGCACCCAAATCGTTGGTGAAGCTTGCTGCGGGAACTGCCTCAGAGGCGTCAACACCGAGTTTTTCAACGATAATCTCAACAACTTTAGATGAAATTTCTGACATGATAAAAATTTTTTAGTTTAACATTCTTTACGTTTAGGTAACTCCCGTCACAAAAGGCGGGGATTATAAACAAGCCTTACAACAACTTCTAAGGCATGGTAAAACTTATTTTTTGCAAAGTTATAATTTTTTAGATTAATTTTGTCATGTTTTAAATACTTTTTTGACCAACAAATAATTAATGCATTGATTATGATAAAGATAGCTATATTCGCATCTGGCTCTGGCACCAATGCCGAGAATATAATACGTTATTTTTCAGCCAATAAGGAGGTTGCGGTGCCTCTGGTGCTCTGCGACAAGCCTGGTGCCGGGGTGCTCGGCCGCGCTCGCTCACTGGGTGTCGACACCGTTGTCTTCACCCCCGCGCAGATGAGAACACCCGGCTTTCTGCTCGATGTCATGGCCCGATACGGCATAGATTATGTGGTGCTGGCGGGCTTTCTTCTTTTGGTGCCCTCTGAGATTGTCGAGGCATACCGCGGCCGCATAGTCAACATACATCCGGCCCTTCTGCCCTCGCACGGCGGCAAAGGCATGTATGGCGACCGTGTGCACCGTGCCGTCATAGAGTCCGCAGACAAACAGTCGGGCATAACCATACACCACGTGACTGAGCGATATGACGACGGGGCAAACATATTTCAGGCCACCGTCGACCTATTGCCCGACGACACCCCCGAGTCGCTGGCCGCACGCATTCACTCACTCGAATACGAGCACTTTCCGCGCGTTATCGAAAGCGAGATAAAACGCATTTTCCACCTCTTGTGAAAACAAGGCTCCCCCTGCCGAAACCACGTACGGACGCAATAGCGGGCAGAGGCAAAAAAATTGTTGACGACATAAAATTTTTATTACCTTTGTGCCTATGCCGGTTTTGGGCAGCCAGACGAAACAGACCTTTAATACGATGTTCTCCGCCTGAAAATGGCACTGTTATTGCACATAAGTTTTCCGGCCGTTTAAAGAGCCTCGCCAAAGAATACTTTCGATAAGAAGTAAAAAACGGCGATTTATTTTAAACTACATGCAGATAACAATTAATAATAAAGGCTTTAATTTTAAAATCTATCGGTATGAAAAGACATTTTCTACTTGCGTTCGGTACGCTTTTGATGGTTTTTGCCACTGTAAAGACCGCGTCGGCACAATACGGCACTGCGGCATCGGTCAACCTTGGCGGATATATAGGTGTAGGTCTCAAGCACTTTATATCTGAACGTAGCGCGCTGGAGTTCGATTTCGACTACAACTTCAGGCACCATGCCCCTATGGTTGTGGCGTTGTATCAATACCACATACCTCTGATTGACAACCTCAGCCTCTATGCCGGCGGCGGTATCAATGTCGGCGCTCGCAATGTGGGCAAGAACAGGTCTACCAAATTTGCGTTCGGCGTCGATCCTAACATTGGTTTCGAGTATGACTTCAGCGGCACCCCCATAGCCTTGGCGCTCGACTATCGTCCCGCCATCAACTTCACCACAAAGGCCATGTGGGACCAGGCAGCCCTTAGAGTGCGCTTCAAATTCTGACAACTGCCATAAATGCAAAAAGGGACGGCATGTGGTGCCGTCCCTTTTTTGTGCGTATGCCGTCTTGTGCGGGTTGGGCGTCATCTCTTTTCAGCCATCTTCCTCACCGTGTCGGCCACCCTCTCCATGAGCCATTTGGGTGTCGAGGTGGCACCGCAGATGCCTACTGACGACATCCCCGCCAGCCATTGCGGCTCTATGGCCTCGGGCGACTCTATCTTATATGTGCGGGTGTTGACCGACAGGCATACATGGTAGAGGGCGTTGCCGTTGGAGCTTTCGGCTCCGCTGACAAAGAGCACTGCATCAAACCGCGCGGCAAACTCCTTGAGGTGTTCGTAACGGCTCGACACCTGCCGGCATATAGTGTCTTTTATTATGACGCCGGCATTGTCTCTGCCCCCCGGAACCATGTCGTATATGGCACTGCTCACCCTGTCGAACAGCTCGGGACTTTTGGTCGTCTGCGATATCATGTATATGGGTCGGCACGGGTCGACATCATTGTAAAGGTCGTCTGTCGACTCTATCACTATGGCTTTGTCGTCTATCTGCCCTGTCAGCCCCACCACCTCGGCATGGCCCTTCTTGCCCAGTATGACCACCTGTCCGCCGAGCGGCTCCATTATGCTCCAGGCCTCACGCACCAGCTTTTGCAGCCGTGCCACCACGGGGCAGGTGGCGTCTATCAGCCTTACGCCCGCCGCCTGCGCCTTGGCAAACAGTGCGGGAGGTGCTCCGTGGGCACGTATCAGCACCGAACAGCCCCTAAGGGCGTCAAGCCGGTCTTGTGTGGCCCTGCGCAGACCTAACTCCTCTAACCGCTCCATCTCCATGCGGTTGTGAACAATGTCTCCCAAGGTGTACACCTGATTGCCGCCCGCAAGACTCTCTTCGGCCTTGCTTATGGCGCCTACAACCCCGAAACAGAACCCTGACCTCTCGTCTATCTCGATAACCATATAATCAGCCTATCTTCTCTTTAATCACCTTTTCAAACCACTCCATCTGCTGGGCGACGGTCATGTGACTGTTGTCGAGTATTATGGCGTCGTCGGCACGTCTGAGCGGACTCTCGTCACGCGTCTGGTCTATGCGGTCACGCTCCACGACATTGCGGCGCACCTCTTCAAGTGATATGTGTTCGCCCTTTGCCGTCAGCTCTTTGTAACGACGCAGCGCCCTGACATCGGCGTCGGCAGTCATGAATATCTTAAGCTCGGCATGCGGAAACACCGTCGTTCCTATATCGCGGCCGTCCATCACAATGCCTTTGTCGCGCCCCATGGCCTGTTGCATGGCCACCAGATGCGCCCTCACCTGAGGTATGGCGCTAACATGGCTAACAAGGTCGCTGACCTCTATAGAGCGTATCGCCGACTCGACATTCTCGCCGCAGAGCATAAGGTCGCCAGCCTTGCGTTGGTCGTTATATTCAAATGTCAGCTCTATGGAGGGCAGAGCCGCGCATAGAGCCTCGGTGTCTATGACACCGTCACTAAAAAGGCCGTGCCTCAACGTCCATAGCGTGACACCGCGGTACATGGCTCCCGTGTCTATGAAAATATAGCCCATCCGGGCGGCGATGGCCTTTGCAAACGAGCTTTTGCCGCACGACGAATAACCGTCTATGGCGATGATGATCTTCTTCATAGTCATATTTTTACCGCCTCCGTTACGGCAGATATTATTGCGAGCAGGCCGAGCACAGTAATCAGTGTGCCTGCTATTCGGTTAAGCATCACAAGGTGTCGCGGACGGAATTTCTTGCGCAACAGATCTATCGAGAATGTCAGCACAAACCACCATGCCGACGCCCCGCACAACACCCCAAGCACTGTCAATACTCCCATGGCCGGCGACAGACCCCCTTTGTCAATGCCCACAGAGGTGAATAGGGCAATGAACACCAGTATGTATGCCGGGTTGGTAAGGGTCAGAAACAGGGTAGATATGTAGTCTTTCAATATCTTCTTGCGTCCCGTGCGGTTGTGGCGTATGTGCACCTTGGTCTTTTTGAAAAATATAGATATGCCCATGCCCACTATTATCAGTCCGCCTATCACGGTAAGCAACGTCATGCGGCTCTCGATGAACGACATGACCAGCGAATAGCAAAACAGGGCTATAGATGCGAACAGAGAGTCGGCGGTGGCGGCGCCCAACCCCGAGGCAAATCCCGACCGAAACTTGCCCGACAAGGTGCGTTGTATGCACAAAACCCCAATGGGTCCCAACGGGATAGAACCCATAAGACCCATCAGTATGCCTTTTATGAAAAACATGAAATCCATATCTTACATGAAGACAACGCACGCATATGCCGCTCTATTGCCTTTAAGGCACCCTGCTCTCATTCCACGGTTTCCCAATTACATGAAGCCCGCTTTTGGTGCGGCTCAATTGTCAAACCTTTTGGGCGCCATCAATCAGGCCAATCGCCTATGTCTATTCAATCAAGTTTTGCTTTCTTCAATCAAATTACCCGTCCACAGGTATTACTCAATTAAATGAAGCCAACCTTTTTACCCCCTTCAATGAAGCCAACCCCTCAGACACACTTGCTCGCCCCCTATCTTGCCCCCTTCTGCGGAAACTTGACGTGCGATATCTTCTCTACAAAGATACGATATTTTTACGAATATCTGATATGACCGATGCAGACTCAACAAGCAAGTGCAAAATTAAGCCAATAAATCAAAACCCTAATTTACCTCTATGTCTTTGATTGATTTTTCGTTGTACATTATCCGATTCTTCTTGCGTAATGTTATTAAAATCAGTCGCTTTCGGGTAATATTGCCGAAGTGGTTTGTTCGCGTTCTTAACGGCTCCTTTCTGTCATGAACAAAGAGCCGGCAAAATATACTTACGGCTCCTGTCTTTCGGGTCAACCATTGGTGATTCATGAACCCAGAACCGTTATCGGCAGTAATTGTAAGTACTTTCTTTATGTATGGCAACAACAGTCGCCGGTTTACTGCCACCTGCACCTGACAGTTTGCCCACTGCCAGGTGTGTTTTCCATGCTTGCCGCAATTGCGTTTTTACAGTTTGGGGTTGAAATTGCACTGCCCGCATCTCTTTCTGACAAATAGAAACCCCGTCTGTCCTATACCTTCAGGACAGACGGGGTTTCTTCTACAGCCCATACAGAGGGCCGGTGCCGTCTATGTTACTTGGCTATTGATGTCACCATTGCTGCCATAGAGACTGCCGAGTTCAACATAGATATAACCTCCATGCCGCTTATGCGTTGCTTGACACCTGTCTTCATCGGCACCACTATCTCGCACCCCGGCTCCACTGCGGGGTAACGCCTGTGGAAGAATCCTGACCTTGTAGAGGCCACGGTGCCGTTCATGTATATGATATATGGGCGTTTGCGGGCACGGTCGACATAGTTGCCGGCCTGACGGATATAGTTTTTGACCTTGTAGCCTTTGGTATATGTGACCATATTGGGGTAAAGGACCGCGCCGTTTATCTTCACAGTGCTCATTCTCTGCGGTATGGTGAGAATGTCGCCCTCTTTCAGTATGATGTTGCCGTCACATGCGGGATCTTTCAAAGCCTTCTCGAGGTCTATGCCGACCATTATCATGGGCATCTCGCCGGATATGATGGTGTCGTTGCTGCTTCCGGCCTTCATGTCAGAGGCTATCTTGCGCAGGGTCTCCTGACGCACTAAGTCTTCCATTGTCATCATGCGTCGAAGGTTGGCGCCTCGTATGTATGCCTCGGGGGTGGCGCCGCCGGCCTTTTGCAACAGGTCGGTGAGGCGTGTGCCGCGCGAGGTGAGCACATACTCGCCGGGGAAGAGCACCTCGCCGGCAATGGTTACCGTGTGTTGCTCCTGATAGCCGGGCGAACGCCTTACATACACCTCGTCATAAGGCTGGAGTATGAATTTGGCGGCGCGTTCGTCTAACGAGAGGTCGGCGCCTATGTTAAAGACAAACTCCTGTGCCAACATGTCGGTAAAGGTCACCGATTCGGGATTTTTGATGCGTCGGGCCACCATTATATTGGCTTGGGAGGCCGACTCTTTGAGACCCCCGGCCAAAAGTATGGCGTCGGCAATGGTCATATTCTCACGAAACATGATGGTGTCGGAGTCTATGCGCCGTATGTCGGGCACGGAGTCGGTGTTGGAATAATCGAACAGCAGATGATCGGAGTCGCGGTTGAGATAGGGCGCCAATCTGTTCTGATATATACGGTTTACAATTTCGTTATACTCCAGTTTATCGGCGACATCATCGGGGCTTTGTCCCTGATAATATCGCGCATAGATGTTGAGGTAGTCGTCTTTGACCGACTGCGGGGGATTCATGTCCACCGCTTTGTTGACCTCGCCTTTGACCAGTATGTAACTTTTCTCCTGGATGTCGTATATCGACGGCACATAGAGGTTGTCTTCGGGTGCGAGCGCCACATCGGGAGCCTCGCCGTTAAGTATCTTGTCTAACTCAAGCGCTATTATCTCGCGTTTGAAATCGGTGCGTGTGCGTTCTATCTGCGCCCGTCTGGTGAAAGCGTCGCCCTTGACGCCGTCGCACATTTTGAGCAGCCCCAACACTGTCCTGGCTCGTTGCAACTCATAGTTGCCTGCTCTCCACACGGCGCCGTGCACCGACACCCTGTTGTCGAACATCTGTATGGCCGAACCCACGAATATGCTGTCGCCGTCTTGCATGACAAAGCCGGGCATGTTGTCGCGCTCTACCGTGTGTATGGTGTAACGACCTGTCGACTTGCGGTTTACCTGTATGTTGTGGGTGTAAGCGTCGCCGTTGAAGCCGCCGGCATAATTGACAAGGTCTGCAAGCGACTCGCCCTTCTTAAGCTCGAAGATGCGTTTGCGTTTGACCTTGCCCTCTATCTTGACAAGGTTTTGATATGGGCCGACCATTATTATGTCGTTGTCTTGCAGACGGTAATTGCTCGAGCTCTCGCCATTGAGTATATATTCGTAAACGTCCAACGAGGCTATCTGTCTGTTGCCGCGAAACAGCTTGATGTCACGCAAGGTGCCTATGTCGTTGGTACCCTTGGCCATATATATGGCGTTGAAGAGTGTGGCCAGCGAAGGAAGCGTATATGTGCCCGGCACCTCTACCTCGCCGACGACATTGACCTTTATGGTCCTTATCTGGCCGAGCGACATCTCTACGCGCACAGAACCGTCGTCAATACCTTCGTAAACCGTCGAGAACACCTGCGTTATCTTCTTGCGGGCAGCGTCGACAGACAAGCCGTTGAGCGATATGACGCCCACATCGCTTAACGTGATGGTGCCGTCGGGCGATATCTTCTGCCGGTAATTGGCTGCCGACCTGCCCCACACGTCTATGATGATCTCGTCGTCAGGACCTAAGCGATAGTCGGCCGGGGTAGCTATATTATATACCGGCTCGAATGTGAGGGTGGGCGTGGAGAATATCTCGCGGCCCCACACCACCTTAGAGAGGGAGTCGCGCACACGCACGTTGTCCTCTTGCTCTATCACCAGCTCTTCTATCAGCTTGCGGCCGCGTTCGTCAAAGTCGAGCTTCGATAAATCAACTCCACTCGAGGTGATTTTGCCACTCTTGCCTCCGGTGGCTGACGTTATGCCGGTGCCGGTTGAGAGGCCAGCCATATTGCTGTTGTTGAGCTGATTTTGTATGTCGGCATCAGATAGGCCCATAGCCTTTGCCTTACGCATCAGCTCAGTGATGTTTTGTGCATCGGCAACACCGCCGAAGAGACCCAATGCCAAAGCAAGAATCGTGATCTTAATATACTTCATCTATAAAGTCATTTTACGAAGCAAAGATAACCAATTACACCTTAAAAACAAATCGTAAACCCCACTCAAACCGACGGTTATTGCCGGCACTGCGGTTAATGGCGTGCCGTCACTGCGGTGATGGTTTGCTGGCACTGCGGATAATGGTTTACTGAAACTGCCTCCGGCGGCCCTTCCGGGGGAGGGGTCGCGGACCCCGTTTTGATATTTTTGAGGAACAACTAAGCGGATAAGTACGAAAAAGAGGAGTAAAGGTGTTTCGACTTGGGTCTCACACCTTTACCCCTCTTTTTCGTTTTTGGCCATTGGCTGAGTGCCTGAAGGATATTCAACATGGGCCATGACTCTCGACGGAAAGGGTGCGGAAGCAAAACAGAAAACATAACAGCAGAGCAGCAAAGCATAATGTCAGCACGGAAGCATAACAGCACAGCCGCAACCACTGGCACAACGGAGAGCGCCCCGGAGCCTGCGGAGGGCATAGCATGAAAACGAAGAGCGTCACTGCCGCCCCTAATTCACTGTCATATATATTACTGTGCGGGGCTGCGGCCCTCCGTTGGGCGAGGCTCCGGGCCGCTCGGGCTTCGTTCCTCAGCCCGGTCATAAGGAATTTTGGCTTACGGCATACTTCGTAATGCCGGTGATAAGGAATAGTGTGCGGTTTCGTTGCACTCAGACCGCGGTGGGCCGGCGCTGGCGCCGGCCTCATCGGCGTGGAGGTCAATGGCGTGATGATGGTCTGGCGTGGTGAGTGACAAAGACGTGCGGCACCTTGGGTTGGCCGGTACGTGCCTTTAGCGTGAAGGAGCCACGGGCCGAACCTGCGGAGGCAAGCGTGAAAGTGACGCGCATCACCGCCGTGACTTAGTCACTACCTGTAATCACTTGGCGGGGTTACGGGCCTCCGCGGGGGGAGGGTCGGCCCGTTGCGGCTCGTGCCTCGCCGCCCTGCCGGAACAAAACCATGCGGTGCAAAATAATGTTTGCACAAAATCTGCCGGCAAAAACCACTGCCGGACAAAACCATGAGTTACAAAATCCTTAACGAAACAAAAAACTACGCGCCTGCCAAACAGGCCTCCGGCGGCGCTACCTTCGCCACCAAGCTGCCGTCACAGTGTAGTGGCACACGTGCAGAGTCACACGGTAAGTTCTACCAGTGGGGCATCAATGTGGCGTGGAATACCACAACTTCATCGGCATCAGGTGCTACCCCGAGCGGGTCGTGGAACACATCGACTTACCCCAGCAACTGGAATACCCACCCTTGCCCCGATGGTTACCGTCTGCCTACCGATACAGAGTTTCAGACTCTCATTAACAGCAGTACCGTCAGTCGCGGCGGTGGGTGGAACTCATCCGATTATGGATATATCAAGTTCACCTCCGGCTCTAATTCCGTGGAGTTTCCCGCTGTCGGTAGCCGCCTCACGTCCGGTTCGTTGGGCAGTAACGTGGGTGCGCGCGGCTACTATTGGTCGTCAGTTGCGGGCAGTTCTTACAACGCGTACTACCTGTACTTCACCAGCAGTAATTTGACCGTGAATAACGGCGGTAAGCAGTACGGTCGTAGCGTGCGTTGTGTCCGCTAAATATTAACGCGAGTTCGGGATAAGAATCTTCAATTTACAACCAATCCAGAGGACATATAGCATCGGGCGGCCTGTCAAGGTCGCCTGATTTATTTTTATAGGTTGAAACTAATTCCAGAGTACAAGCTGCCCGTTTGACTCGGGCACATCAAAGTCGAAGTTCACTCCCGGCTTTGTGG
>JAIECQ010000183.1 GCA_029068395.1 Rikenellaceae bacterium | reverse complement strand
CGCTTTGGCTGTTGCTTTTGGCAAGGCTTTGTGGTTTGGCTTTGTACCTGTGTTGGCCGGGCGGTTGGTTTCGGCTGCGCACCTAACGCCACTTTCGCGTAAAGGAGCCACGGGCCGAGCCTGCGGAGGCAAAGCGTGAAAGTGACGCACATAACCGCCGTGACTTAGTCACTGCCTACAATAGCGTGGCGATGTTACGGGCCTCCGCGTGGGGAGGCGAGGCCCGTTGCGGCTCGTGCCTCGCCGCCCTGCCGGCACCAAAAAGCCTGTGCAAAAGCCTGTCGGAGCACACATTCACATTCATGCTGCAAACGTCTCCGCAAAGCCGCCACCGACAAAGCGGCATCGCCTGAAGACACACTAAAAAGTTTTATCGCGACATGCACAATTTACGATTAAAAATCATATTTTTGCCTAAAGATTACTATAAAAATTTTCAGATATGAAGACCACTCCATTTACAAAGTATCACATTGAGGCCGGAGCTAAGATGGCTCCGTTTGCCGGATACAACATGCCGATAGAGTTCACCGGCATCAACGACGAGCACATATGTGTGCGCGAACGTCTCGGCGTCTTCGATGTGAGCCACATGGGTGAGATATGGGTCAAAGGACCCAAGGCAGAGGCTTTTCTCCAGCACGTCACCTCTAACAATGTAGCCCTGCTATATGACGGCAAAGTGCAATACAGCTGCTTCCCCAACGGCAAAGGCGGCATCGTTGACGACCTTTTGGTATATCGCATAAACGCAGAGACCTACTTATTGGTGGTCAACGCCTCTAACATCGACAAAGACTGGAACTTCCTATGCTCTGAGGCGGCAGCTTATGGTCTCACCCCAGGCAAGGAACTATACAACGCCTCCGACGAGATAGCACAGTTAGCAGTGCAGGGTCCGCTGGCCATGAAAGCAATACAGAAACTTGTGAACGAGCCTGTGGAAGACATGGAGTATTACACATTCAAGAAAGTGGATATTGCAGGTATAAAAGAGGCAATACTCTCAATAACGGGTTACACCGGCGCCGGCGGATGCGAGATTTACGTGGCCGCAGAAGATGCCGACAAACTATGGAACGCAGTATTTGAAGCCGGCAAAGAGTTCGGCATACAACCCATAGGCCTCGGCGCACGCGACACACTGCGCCTTGAGATGGGTTTCTGCCTCTATGGCAACGACATCGACGACACCACATCGCCCATAGAGGCCGGCTTAGGATGGATAACCAAATTTGTCGACGGCAAAGACTTCATTGACCGCGCCAAGATGGAATCGCTAAAAGCCGAGGGAGTAAAACGCAAACTCATAGGCTTCGAGATGATAGACAAAGGTGTACCCCGCCACGACTACCCCATTGTGGACGCAGAAGGCAAAAACATCGGACGTGTCACTTCGGGAACAATGTCGCCATCTCTGAAAAAGGGTATCGGCATGGGATATGTCGAAACAGCTTTCTCAAAAGCCGGAACCGAGATATTCATCGAGATACGCGGACGCAAACTCAAAGCCGAAGTCGTCAAAACGCCATTCTACAAACAGAAATAGACCAGCCTGTCACGACAGATTTGCGCTACCGGGAATGGCGTGCCTTCACTGCCGTTTTGTATTGCGTTCACTGCCGTTATTTTGCTGGCACTGCCTCCGGCGGCCCTTCCGGGGGAGGGGTCGCGGACCCCGTTTTGATATTTTTGAGGGCAAACTAAGCGGATAAGTACGAAAAAGAGAAGTAAAGGTGTTTCGACTCGGGTCTCACACCTTTACTTCTCTTTTTCGTTTTGGCCCTTGGGCTGAGTGCCTGAAGGGTATTCAACAGGGGCAGGACGCTCGACGGAAAGGGTACGGAAACAAAGCAGAAAGCATAGTAGCACAGCCGCAACCACCGGCACAGCGGAGAGCGCCCCGGAGCCTGCGGAGGGCACAGCGAGAAAGTTATGTGCATCACTGCCGTCACTTATTCACCGCCATACATATTAGTCACCGATATGCGGCCCTCCGTTGGGCGGAGGCTCCGGGCCGCTCGGGACTCGTTGCCTCGTCCCGGCACAAGGAATTTTGGCTTACGGCATACTTCGTAATGCCGGTTATAAGGAACAGTGTGCGGTTTTCGTTACACTCAGACCGCGGAGGGTTGCCTTAATTGATATAGCTATTTACTGGTGTCTTCATTCCTTGTATTCTCATTTCTTTTGCTTTCATTCCCTTGTTGGTTGTGGGCCGACCTACGGTCGGCCTCACGGGGTGAGTGTCGAGGGCGTGGTGAAATTTGGCCGCGAGGCGCGAAACAGGTAGGGCGCTTTGGCTGTAGCTTTTGCCAAGGCTTTGTAGTTTGTGGTTTGGCTTTGTGCCTGTGCTAACAGGGCGGCTGGATGTGCGAGGCTTTGTGGCTGTGCAGGCGGGGCGGCTGCTTGGGTTGCGCACCTAACGTGCCTTTAGCGTGAAGGAGCCACGGGCCGAGCCTGCGGGGGCAAGCGTGAAAGTGACGCGCATAACCGCCGTGACTTAGTCCCTGCCTATAATTACATGGCGGGGTTACGGGCCTCCGCGGGGGGAGGGTCGGCCCGTTGCGGCTCGTACCTCGCCGCCCTGCCGGTGCGGAAG
>JAIECQ010000182.1 GCA_029068395.1 Rikenellaceae bacterium | reverse complement strand
GGTTCCCGGGCCCCTTGGCTCCCGGCCCCTTGGCTCCCGGCCTCTTGGTTCCCGGGCCTCTTGGTTCCCTGCCCCTTGGGGTTAGATGTTGCTTTCAGCGGGTTGCGGCTCCTCTGAGGAGAGAACCTCTTCATCGTCTGTCTTGGGCGCCACCACTACAGAGGCTATGGCATCGTTCGAGCGCAGGTTTATCACCTTCACGCCCTGCGTTGCACGACCTGTCAGACGCACATCCGACGCCGGGGTGCGAATGGTCAGCCCCGACTTGGTTATTATCATGATGTCGTTGTCGTCGGTAACGCTCTGTATTGATATCAGGGCGCCAGTCTTCTCAGTCACCTGAATGGTCTTGACACCCTTGCCGCCGCGTGTGATGGTGCGATACTCGTCAATGTCGGTGCGTTTGCCAAACCCGTTCTCAGACAACACCAATATCTCGGCCTTCTGGTCGCGCTCGTGCGACACCATGCCTACCAGCTCGTCGCCCTCGTCGAGGGTCATGCCGCGCACACCCATGCTGCTGCGTCCCACAGAGCGCACGTCGCCCTCTTGGAATCGTATGGCCTTACCGCCTCTTGCCGCCAGCAAAACGTCGCTCTCGCCCGTTGTCAGCTTGGCCTCCAACAGCTGGTCGCCGTCTTTTATCACAATGGCCACCACACCGCTCTGACGCGGACGCGAATATTCCGCCAGCTTGGTCTTCTTGACAATGCCCTGCTTGGTACACATCAATATATAGTTAGACTCCACATAGTCGCGGTCGGTCAGCCTCCGTACGTTTATGTAGGCCCTCACCTTGTCGTCAGGCTCTATCTGTATCACGTTCTGTATGGCCCGTCCCTTAGAGGCTCTGGTGCCTTCGGGTATCTCATATACCTTGAGCCAGAAGCAGCGCCCCTTCTCGGTGAAGAAGAGC
Source organism: Rikenellaceae bacterium (assembly GCA_029068395.1). Lineage (GTDB taxonomy): Bacteria > Bacteroidota > Bacteroidia > Bacteroidales > Rikenellaceae > CASDZP01. The sequence continues at coordinate 2,070 of JAIECQ010000182.1, read as the reverse complement.
ATGGTGTTGTGCATAGATGTCACATACAGATGCTCTATGAAGTCTTCGTCACGCGTTGCCGACCCTTTCATGCCCACGCCGCCGCGCGCCTGAGTGCGATACTCGGCAAGAGGCGTACGCTTGATGTAACCGAGGTGCGAGATGGTTATGACCACATCCTCGTCGGCATAAAAATCTTCAGGATTAAACTCGGCAGCCGTCAGCACAATGTCTGAACGCCTCGGGTCGCCATACTTGTCTTTCATCTCAAGCATCTCGTCTTTGACCACCTGCAACTGCAAGCGCTCGTCGGCCAGAATGGCTTTGAGGTGCTCTATGGTCTTCATCTTCTCGTCATACTCCTTCTGAAGCTTGTCTCTCTCCAATCCTGTCAGAGAGCGCAACCTCATGTCGACAATTGCCGTGGCCTGCCTGTCGCTCAGCCCGAACCGCTCCATCAGCCTGCTCTTGGCCATCTCGGTGGTCTCCGACGAACGTATTATGCTCACCACCTCGTCAATGTTGTCCTGAGCTATGAGCAGACCTTCGAGTATGTGGGCGCGCTCTTCGGCCTTCTTTAACTCGAATCGCGAACGGCGCACCACCACCTCATGGCGATGCTCTACGAAGTGATGTATCTGATCTTTCAGCGACAGCGTCATGGGGCGCCCGTTCACCAAAGCTATGCTGTTGACGGCAAACGACGACTGAAGCTGCGTATATTTGTACAGGTTGTTCAGCACCACGCTTGCCACCGCATCATGCTTGAGTATTATCACGATGCGCATGCCGTTACGGTCACTCTCGTCGTTGATGTACGAAATGCCCTCTATCTTCTTCTCGTTTATCAGCTCGGCGATCTTCTTTATCATCTCCGACTTGTTGACCATATAGGGTATCTCCGTCACGATGATGCTCTCGCGTCCCGATGCCGTATGCTCAATCTCGGTCTTTGAGCGTATCACCACACGCCCGCGTCCCGTCTCATAAGCATCCCTTACACCCTCCATGCCGTATATTATACCGCCTGTAGGGAAGTCGGGGGCCTTTATGTACTTCATAAGCCCGGCGGTGTCAATGTCTCTGTCGTCTATATATGCGCAAATGGCATCGACCACCTCACCGAGGTTGTGCGGGGGCATGTTGGTTGCCATACCCACGGCAATGCCCGATGTGCCGTTGCACAACAACATGGGCAGACGTGTGGGTAGTACCACCGGCTCTTTTAGCGAGTCGTCAAAGTTGAATGTGTAATCTACCGTCTCCTTGTCTATGTCAGACATCACCTCGTCGGTGATCTTCATCATCCTGGCCTCGGTGTAACGCATGGCCGCGGCTCCGTCACCGTCTATCGACCCGAAGTTGCCGTGCCCGTCCACCAGCGGATAACGCAACGACCACGGCTGTGCCATACGCACCATCGCCTCATATATCGAAGAGTCGCCGTGCGGGTGAAACTTACCCATCACCTCACCGACAATTCTGGCCGACTTCTTGTGCGGCTTGTCGGAATAGAGCGACAATTCGTTGCTCATGCCGAAAAGGATGCGCCTGTGGATGGGTTTGAGACCGTCCCTCACATCGGGAAGCGCGCGCGATACTATCACAGACATCGAATAATCAATGTATGCGCTCTTCATCTGCTCCTCGATGTTGACTTTGATAATTCTTTCGTCAGACATTTGTTTTACTATTCAGTTTTAGCTTAATGTTCGTTTTTAGGCTGTTTTGACGCCCGCAAGTGCTTTTTCGACCACCTGACGTCTTCGGTTTTATCGCGTAAAGATACTAATTAAATTTCGATTTTCCATAACCTGTCCTCATTTTTCATCTGACAAATGGAAGATTGCAAAAATTATTAATGATTCAGCGAAAATTTGTTTTGATGATTGTCTCTTGCATTGTGAATTTGCATTAAGGTTTTAAAATTGCTGCCAGGAGCCATTTTGTCGCCTTTCACCCCTCATGTCGTTTCATCGCCTGTTTGAATGCGGATGTTTTTGCCGCCGCCGGTCGGCAAGAGGGGGGCAGGCTTTTGCAGCGGTATACATTTTCGGCGGCAGTTTTTGCGCCGCATGGCTTTTGGCTGTA
>JAIECQ010000181.1 GCA_029068395.1 Rikenellaceae bacterium | reverse complement strand
GTCAGGGACTCTCTATTCATCCCCGCTTCCTCTCTCTGCCTCCCTGTCTCCGGCCCCTTGGGGAAAATTAGAAGGAGAGTCATAATGGCCCTCCTTCCTTTGCTTTAGTCTATCTCCTCGTCTTTTTTCTTGGGGTTGTATGGCTTTATGATGCCACGTTTCGACGAGCGCACGAAGTTTACAATCAGGTCCCTCTCGGGCGTTACGGGCAGAGTGGCCTCAATCTCGCTGCATGCGTTGGAGTAGTTGAGCCCGCTTTGGAATAGTATGCGGAAGATTTCCTGAATGTGAGCTATCTGCTCGGATGTGAAATTGCGTCGTCTCAGGCCGATAAAGTTGGCCCCCACGAACGATACGGGCAGATGCGCGGCCTTCACATAAGGTGGTATGTCCTTGCTTATGAGCGAGCCGCCGCTCGACATAGAGTGCTCGCCTATGCGCACAAACTGATGCACTGCCGAGTGACCTCCGAGTATGGCCCAGTCGCCCACCTCAACCTCACCAGCCAGCGACACGTTGTTGACCAGTATCACATGGTCGCCAACCACGCAGTCGTGAGCTACATGAGCATAAGCCATTATCAGACAGTCGCTTCCCACAACGGTCTTACCCTTGGCTGCCGATCCGCGGTTTATCGTCGCACACTCTCTTATGACGGTGCCGTCGCCTATCTCGGCAGTGGTGTATTCGCCTTTGAATTTGAGGTCTTGCGGCACACCCGCCACCACTGCGCCGCTGTGTACGACACATCTTTTACCTAACCGCGCTCCTTCGAGTATCGACGCATGCGCCTTTATGTGCGAGTCGTCGCCTATGACGGTGTCAGCCGCAATGTAGGCGAACGGTTCGACGGTAACTCGCTCTCCGAGTTTTGCGTCAGGGTGTATGTATGCGAGATTGCTTATCATAAAATGTTGTTGTTATGTTGGGAATGCCCCAATCTTTTTAGTTTCTGTTTTTTACAATCTGAGCCATAAGGTCGGCCTCTGTTGCGAGGGTGTCGCCAATGTAAGCCTTTGCCCTCATGGCTACAATGCCGCGCCTTATCGGCTCTGACAATTCGAGCACGAACATCAGGGTGTCTCCCGGCACTATCTTGTGCTTGAACCTCACGCCGTCTATCTTAAGGAAGTATGTAGAGTAATTTTCGGGGTCGGGCACGGTGTTCAGCGCGAGTATGCCGCCGCATTGAGCCATGGCTTCCACCACCAGCACACCTGGCATCACCGGCTCATCGGGGAAGTGACCCACAAAGAAAGGCTCGTTCATGGTCACGTTCTTTATACCCACCACGGTGTCGTCGGTCAGATGTATTATCTTGTCTACCAGTAGGAACGGCGGACGGTGGGGCAGTGTGGCCTTTATTTTGTTGATGTCATACAACGGCTCTTTGTTGGGGTCGTATTTATATTTGGGCTTGCCTGCGTCGGCCTTCATCTGCTTGCGCACCACCTTGGCAAACTCGGTATTGGCATGATGTCCGGGACGCAACGCTATTATGCGGCCCTCCAGACGGGCGCCTATCAGGGCCAAATCGCCCAACAGGTCGAGCATCTTGTGACGCGCTATCTCGTTTTCGTGACGCAGAGGCTCGGTGTTGAGGTAGCCGGTGCCGTTGACAGGCACATCCTTGCGACCGAATATCTCCGACAGTTTCTTGACCTCCTCGGCAGGTATTGGCTGCTCTACTATAACGATGGCGTTGTCAAGGTCTCCGCCTTTGATAAGGTTGTGGTCTATAAGGGGTTTTATCTCGTGCAGGAACACAAAGGTGCGGCACGGGGCTATGTTGCACTTGAACTCCGACTCTCCGTTTGCAAACATGGCATACTGGCGGCCCACTACCTTAGAGTTGAAATCGACATTGACATTGGCCGAAAACCTCTCGTCGGGATATATGTCAATCTCGATGCCGTTGCCGTTGCTGTAGCTTATGTGCTTGTCGGGACGGTAATAAGCCCGTTCTGCGTTCTGCTCTATGGTCCCGGCCTTTTCTATCTCTTCGGCATATATTATGGCCGAGCCGTCGAGTATGGGTACCTCGGGAGCGTTGACCTCAATCAAGGCGTTGTCTACCCCGCAGCCCCAGAGAGCCGCCATGAGGTGCTCGATGGTCGACACACGAGCCTCGCCCGAAGCTATGGTGGTGCCGCGTGAGGTATCAACCACAAAATCGGCCAGCGCCTTTACTTTGGGGGCGCCGTCGAGGTCTACGCGTGAAAATACTATGCCGTGATCTTCCTGAGCGGGTTTTATCGTCATTGATATGTCTACTCCCGTGTGGAGGCCTTTGCCCTTGAATGCTATCTCTTTAGCAAGAGTTCTCTGTTGTTCTGCCATGATTCTTTAAGTGAGACTATGTTATACAAAACATCACAAAGGTAATAAAAATCTTTTTACCGGCAAAATAAACTGCACTGCAACAACGTTACAGCCGGTAATGAGCAAGAAAACATCGTTCATATGGTAAAGAAGCGGGCTATGGCTGAAATTACAAACCCATTGCGCCGGCCACCGCATCGGCCACTCTTTCGCCATCCATCGCCGCCGACAATATTCCCCCGGCATAACCGGCACCCTCTCCTGCGGGATATAGCCCCTTGGTGGCAGGATGCTCCAAGGTGTCGGCATCGCGCGGTATGCGCACGGGCGACGATGTACGCGACTCCACGCCTACCACGACAGCATCTTGCGTGACAAAGCCCCTCATCTTGCTGTCGAACATCTTAAAGCCCTCAGCCAACGGACTATATATGCTTTCCGGCATCCACTCCCTCATCACAGACGGTGTTATTCCCGGGTTGAAAGAGCATTCGGGCAACGACTGCGACGCCTTGCCTTTGATAAAATCGGTAAGTCTCTGTGCCGGAGCGCTCACCCCTCCAGATGCCGCCTCAAAGGCCGAACGTTCGAGCAACGACTGGTAATGCAGCCCCGCAAGCACTCCATGCTCTTCCATATAGGGAGCCACATCGTCGAGTCGTACCTCGGTCACTATCCCCGAGTTGGCGAAGTGCGAGTTGCGTCCCGAGGGCGACATGCCGTTAACGACGCTCTGCCCCTCGTCCGTTGCCGCCGGGACGATAAAGCCGCCCGGACACATGCAAAACGAGTAGACGCCGCGCCCCTGTGCCTGCACTGTCAGCGAATAGGCTGCCGCCGGCAACCACGGTCCGCGCGCCGTCTTATATTGTATGCGGTCTATCAGCTCTTGCGGATGCTCGACCCTCACGCCCATCGCAAAAGGCTTGGCCTGAAGCAATACGCCCTCACGGTGTAGCATTTTGTAGACATCACGCGCCGAGTGCCCCGTGGCCAATATCACGGCCTCGCCCTCTATGCGTTCGCCTGCGGAGGTCTCGACGCCGCGCACTGCACCGCCCCGGTCTCTTATCAGACTCGTGGCCCTGCACCCTGTCAGCACCTTGCCGCCCGCCGTCTCTATGGTAGTGCGTATGGCCGTTATTATGCGCGGCAGCTTGTCGGTGCCTATGTGGGGATGGCTCTCGAACAGTATCTCATCCGCCGCACCGTGCTGATGCAATATCTCCAGTATCTTGCGGTAATCGCCCCGTTTCTTCGAGCGCGTGAACAACTTGCCGTCCGAGAATGTGCCCGCGCCGCCCTCGCCGAAGCAGTAGTTGGAGTCGGCATCCAATCGCAGGTTGCGGTTCAAGGCGGCAATGTCGCGCTTCCTTGCCGACACCTGGCGTCCGCGCTCCACTATCACAGGACACACACCGCGCTCTATGAGCCTGAGGGCGGCAAACAGGCCCGCCGGACCCGCACCCACTATCACCACCTGACGACCGAACGACACATCGCCCCACTGACGTTCCTCAGATTTGGGTATAACCTCGTCGTCAGTGTATAGCTCAACGGCTATGTTCATGCGCACACGTCCTTTGCGTGCATCTATCGAACGACGCACAACACGCACGGCACCAATGCTCCCGCGCGATATGTGCGCCGCATCCGATGCCGCCCGCTCTATCTTCTCGTGCGATGCCGCCTCCTCGGGTGGCAGTGTTAGTGTCAGTGTAATCAACTTTATTCTCTTTTCGTCAGTCCAGCGTGCGTCCTACACCCCTCTTTTGTTTCGGGATAGTGCAGTATTATAATAGGGTATATATGCCTCGTACCGCTGTCTGCGGGCAAGCAAACTTAATGCTTTTTCGTCAGCCCAGCGTGTGGCCCATCACCCTCTCTTTTGTTTCGGGATAGTGCAGTATTATAAATAGGTATATATGCCTCGTACCGCTGTCTGCGGGCAAGCAAGCTCAAAACTTATTCGTCAGCCATAGCGTGCGTCCTACACCTCTCTTTTGTTTCGGGATAGTGCGGTATTATAAATAGGTATATATGCCTCGTGCCGCTGTCTGCGGGCAATCAAACTTAATGCTTTTTCGTTAGCCCCAGCGTGTGGCCTACACCACTCTTTGGTTTCGGGATAGTGCGGTATTATAATAGGTAATATGCCTCGTGCCGCTGTCTGCGGGCAATCGCTTAATGCTTTTTCGTCAGCCCCAGCGTGTGGCCCATCACCCTCTCTTTGGTTTCGAGATAGTGCAGGTTATGGCAGTTGGGCTTTATTATAATAGGTATGTTCTCCACTATTTTGAGCCCATAGCCCTCCAATGCCGCCCTCTTTTGCGGATTGTTGGTCAGCAGGCGTATGTTGCGCACACCAAGCTCACGCAATATTGTGGCCCCTACGCCGTAATCGCGTTCGTCGGGAGCAAATCCGAGCTTTACGTTGGCTTCCACCGTGTCTAACCCCTCCTCTTGCAGTTTGTAGGCATGCAGCTTGTTCATAAGACCGATACCACGCCCCTCCTGACTCAGGTACACAATCACACCCTTGCCCTCTTTCTCTATCATGCGCATCGACTCATGCAGCTGGTCGCCACAGTCGCAGCGGCTCGACCCGAACACATCGCCCGTGAGGCACGACGAGTGCATCCTCACCAACACCGGCTCATCTTCGCGCCACTCTCCCTTGACCAAGGCAATGTGCTCTATGTCGCCATTTACCTGCAAGAACGGTACCGCCTTGAATGTGCCGAATAGGGTGGGCAGCTCGGCTGTCACTCCTTTGCGTACAAGTGTCTCACGTGCAAGACGATATCTTATAAGGTCGGCTATCGAAATTATCTTGAAGCCCCACTTGTCGGCAATCTCGAACAGCTGCGGCAACCGCGCCATGGTGCCGTCGGGATTCATTATCTCTATCAGCACACCCCCTGGTTCAAGCCCCGCCAGTTTGGTGAGGTCGACGACCGCCTCGGTGTGTCCCGGACGCCTGAGCACACCCTTGTCTTGCGCCATGAGGGGGAATATGTGTCCCGGACGCCCCAAATCTTCGGGTTTGGTGTCGCGGTCGACCAGCGCGCGCAACGTCTTGGTACGGTCGGCAACCGATATGCCTGTGGTGCAGCCCTGCGTCAAAAGGTCAACCGACACTGTGAACGGGGTAGAGTGTAGCGATGTGTTTTCGCCCACCATAAGGTCGAGTTTAAGTTGCTGGCAACGCTCGCGTGTCAGGGGGGCGCAAAGCAAGCCGCGACCGTGCTGGGTCATGAAATTGACCATCTCTTCGGTCACCGTTGCCGCTGCCGCAATGAAGTCGCCCTCGTTTTCACGGTCTTCATCATCAACCACAATGACAATTCGCCCCGCCTTTATCTCCTCTATTGCCTCCTCTATGGTGCTGAGGCCTCTTTTTGTCTCCATACAAAACTGTTTATCAATTTATTGACCGCAAACACTCAGTCTGCGCCTATGTCAGTCATACCATTTGTCATGGGTGTAATCTTCAGGCTTGTAGTCGTTTGGCCTTGTGTTATTGGTAAACGAATCGTTTATATACCATTCGGTTACATACTCCGGAATCTCGCCTCCGTCATAGTACCCTCTGTTGACGCGCTCCTCTTTGCGCAGCTCCTCTTTGCGCAGCTCTTCGTTGTGCAGCCACTCATTGACGTGCCATTGATGGACGAAGTTGTCAACCGGCGGTTGCTCTTGCCCTATCTGGCCGCTCTCGGCAAACACTACGGGTTCGTCTACGCGCCACCCGTTCTCGCCCTGTTCTATGTCGCTCTTGTCGTCGTCAAAGCCAATACCCTCGGCAAACACCACAAGATCATCTTCGTGCCAGTTGTTTTCATTGGTGTCGGGCTGACCGTCATCGTCTGTCTCTGAGTTGCCGATAAATATAACAGGTTCATCTTCACGCCATTCATGCTCGCCGCCATTGTAAGTGTCGTCTATGTCGTCCTCTTCATGGCTCACCTGCACCTCTTCGGATGCAAAGGCCTCGCTCTCAGCCTCTTCGCTGCCCGCCTCCTCTTCCGGAGCCGTCACCTCGCCCTCTTCATGGCTCGTCTGCACCTCTTCGGATGCAAAGGCCTCGCTCTCAGCCTCTTCGCGGTCCGCCTCCTCTTCCGTAGCCGTCACCTCGCCCTCGGTCCGGCTCGTGGGCTGCGGTGCGGATGTATTTGACGAGTTATAAGGTTGTGGGCG
>JAIECQ010000180.1:14016-17131 GCA_029068395.1 Rikenellaceae bacterium | reverse complement strand
GTAGTATTTAAGACCGAAGGTCAAAAATACGAAAAGTCGAGCGAAATGCAAGCCTTGATTGCATTTCCGAGACGTAGTATTTAAAAACGAAGGTTAAAAATAAAGAAAAAACGGTCTCTTGAGAGATTGATTTTCCGAAGAGACCGTGAGAAATGATTTTTTTGAAATTTTTTACAATACCGGGTGCCGCTTACGCAAGCACCCGGGGAAGAATCAAAAAAATCAAAGAATCAAAGAAATTTTTATTGGCGGACACAACGCACGCTACGACCGCTCTGCTTATCGTAGTTATTCACGCCCAAATCGCTGATACCGAAGTACAGCCTGTACGCGGTGCCAGAATCGCACGCAACTGACGACCAATAGTAGCCGTACGTACCCGCGCTCAACGTACCGGACGAGTAGCCACGGTTACCGACAGCGGGAAACTCTACGGAATTAGAGCCGGAGGTGAACCTGATATATCCATAATCGGATGAGTTCCATCCACCGTAGCGACTGACGGTACTGCCATTAATGAGAGCCAGAAACTCTGCATCGGTAGGCAGGCGGTAACCTTCGGGGCAAGGGTGGGTATTCCAGTCATCTGGATAGGTCGACGTGTTCCAAGACCCGCTCGGAGTGGCCCCTGATGCTGCGTCGCCCGTGCTATTCCACGCCACATTGATGCCCCACTGGTAGAACTTACCGTGTGACTCTGCACGCACGCCGCTGCATTGTGACGGCAGCTTGGTAGCGAAAGTAGCGCCGCCTTCGGCCTGTTTGGGGTTGGCAAGGTTGAGTGGCATCCACTCCGTGTTGCCTATTTTAATTGTGCTGAAAGGATCAATCTTTTTGTCAGGGTCAACAGGATTAGGATCAGGGGAGTCTTTCACACAACGCACGCTACGACCGACTTGCTTATTGCCGCCATTCACGCTCAAACCACTGCTGCGGAAGTACAGGCTGTACGCGTTGTTAGAATCGTACGCAACTGACGACCAATAGTAGCCGTACGTACCCGCGAGGCTCAACGTACCGGACGAGTTGCTGCGGGCCCCGACAGCGGGAAACTCCACGGAATTAGAGCCGGAGGTGAACCTGATATATCCATAATAGGATGAACTCCACCCACCGCCGCGACTGACGGTACTGCTGTTAATGAGAGCCCGGAACTCATCTTTAGCAGGCAGGCGGTAACCTTCCGGGCAAGGGTGGGTATTCCAGTCAGCTGGATAAGTCGACATGTTCCACGACTCGCTCGGAGTGGCCCCTGATACTGCGTCGCCCGTGGTATTCCACGCCACATTTATGCCCCACTGGTAGAACTTACCGTGCGATTCGGCGCGGATGTCGTCGCACTGTGACGGCAGCTTAGTGGCGAAAGTAGCGCCGCCGGAGGCCTGTTTGGGGTTGGCAAGGTTGAGTGGCATCCACTCCGTGCCGCCTATTTTAATTGTGCTGAAAGGATCAATCTTTTTGTCAGGGTCAACAGGATTAGGATCAGAGTTGCCTTTCACACAACGCACGCTCAAACCGCCCTGCTTATCGTCCCCATCCACGCCCAAATAACTGCTGCCGAAGCCCAGTATGTACGCGTAGTTAGAACCATTCGCAACTGACGACCAATAGGTGCCGCTCGCACCCACGCGACTGTTCAACGAACCGTCCGTGTTGCGGTAACCGACAGCGGGAAACTCCACGGAATTAGATCCGGAGGTGAACTTGATATATCCATAATCGGATGAACTCCACCCACCGCCACGACTGACGGTACTGCTGTTTTCGAGACTCTGAAACTCTGTATAGGTAGGCAGGCGGTAACCATCGGGGCATGGGTGGGTATTCCAATCTGAGGGGTAAGATGTCGATGTTTGCCACGACCCGCTCGGAGTGGCCCCTGATGCTGCGTCACCTATGCTGTTCCACGCCACGTTTATGCCCCACTGGTAGAACTTACCGTGGCTCTCTAAGCGGGTGCCATCGTCGCACTCAGAGGGCAGCTTGGTGGCGAAGGTAGCGCCGTCCTCGGCCTGTTTCGGGTTGGCAAGGTTATAGAGCATCCACTCGGTGCCGCCTATATTGACGGTCTCATACTTTACGGGAGGCTCCGTGTCGGGGTTGTCGGGATCATCAGGGGCATCAGGGTCGGTGGTGTCGTCAGTGCTGCCTTTCACACAACGCACGCTACGACCGCCCTGCTTAGTGATACAATCCACAGTCAAATTACGGCTGGCTAAGTACAGGTAGTACGCGTAGTTAGAACCATTCGCAACTGACGACCAATAACGCCCGAACACACCCGCACCGTTCAACGAACCGTCCGTGTTGCGGTAACCGACAGCGGGAAACTCTAAGCTCTTTGAGTTATCGTCCTTGGATGCGAATACCTTATATCCGTAATCGTCTTCGCTCCAGCCGCCGCCGTTTGACACGGTGGTGGTGTTAAGCAGGTTTTTTAACTCTTCATTTGTCGGCAAACGGTAACCTTTGGGGCAGGGTTGGTCTGTCCAGTCAGAGGACCATTCGGATGTGTTCCACTTGCTGTCGGGGGTGGCTCCGTTTATGCTCTCGCCTATGGTGTTCCAGGCCACGTTGATACCCCACTGATAGAGCTTGCCGTGGCTCTCCAAGCGGATGCCGGTGCACTGTGAGGGCAGCTTGGTGGCAAAGGTGGCGCCGCCCTCGGCCTGGCGCGGATTGGCAAGGTTGTATAACATCCACTCGGTGCCGCCTATATTGACGGTTTCATATTCGACGGGCGGTTCTTCACCGTTCTCCTTTTCGGTAGTGTCGTCTTTCTTGCAGCCGGCAAATGCCAGGGCCAGCAAGAGTAGTAAGGTTGCTTTCTTCATGACGGGTTGTTTTTTATGTGTGATTACATGTTGCAGGATGTGCGGCCAGGACTCGGCATGTGAGGACACGACAGAACGCTCCTTGCGTGGGGCAAGGAGCTTTTCGTTTTGTAGCGGTTATTTATGAGGAGTGTGCACGCCTTATTTGAGATGTCGGGCGGCAAGATGTTGTGTTTGCGGGTGGGCGAGCCGAGGGGTGAAACGGCTTCTTTAAGGTCTGTTTTAGTGCTTAGGTTCTGCTTTTGGGCGTGCGGGGTGCTTAAAATCCCCCCCCCCCCAGG
>JAIECQ010000180.1:0-14006 GCA_029068395.1 Rikenellaceae bacterium | reverse complement strand
CCTTGCGGGGGCGACAAGAGGCCTTAAAAAGGGCGCGTGACAATTGTCGGCATGGGTGGTCATGACGAGTGACGGTATGCAAAGGGATGTCGATATTTGCGAAGCACTTTTCATGACGTTCGGGTTTATAATTCGCTTTTGCGAGTGGAGCGACTGATGTGCTCCATTTACGATATCTGCAAATTAACTGAAAAATAGCACATGGTGCAAGTATTTGGCAAAAAAAATTGTTGCCCCAAGGGGAGAGGAATGGCCGCCGGTGAGATTTTTTATCTTTAACCTGTCGGTTTTAAGATACTCATGCTTAAGCAAAACCAAACTATCGTTTGCTTTTGCTCTCGCTTAATCGTATCTTTGGCTGTCGCCTTAGATACTTCGCCTCGGTCAACCAAATAAAATTTGCCCACCTCTCGGCTTATCCGTATCTTTGTGAAGTAAACTAATGGTTTGCGGGGGGCTTTCGCGGTTTTAGGCGGGTGATGATATTTGACAGATGACAAAAAAGAGAGGTTATGGATAGCTCAGTACTTATAATTTACACAGGCGGCACCATAGGCATGAAGACCAATCCCGAGACGGGGGCGTTGGCGCCGTTCAACTTCGACCAGATAGAGGCCGAGGTGCCCGAGCTTAAGACTTTCGGCATAAAGATAGACACGCTCACATTCTCGCCGCTGATAGACTCGTCTAACATAACGCCAGCCGAGTGGGTGCGCATGGCCGACACCATAAAAGAGCATTACGACGCCTATGACGGCTTTGTGGTGCTGCACGGCACCGACACCATGTCATACTCGGCATCGGCCCTGAGCTTCATGGTGCAGAACCTCGACAAGCCCATAATATTCACCGGCAGCCAGATACCCATAGGGGTGCCCCGCACCGACGGCAAAGAGAACCTCATAACCTCGGTGGAGATTGCCGCGGCCAAGGGAGCCGACGGGCGCGCTCTGGTGCCCGAGGTGTGCGTATGTTTCGAGAACAACCTGCTGAGGGGAAACCGCACGTCAAAGTTCAGCGCCGACCACTTCAACGCCTTCCGCTCATACAACTATCCGCCCCTTGCCGTGGCGGGCATAGACATAAAGTACAACTATCCTTACATTGCCAGGCCGCATGAGTCCATGCCTCCGTTCGACATATCTGCCAGCTTCTCGTCTGAGGTGGCGTCGTTGAGGCTCTTCCCCGGCATATCGCGCTCGACGGTGGCGGGGGTGCTCTCAAATACCGAGGTGCGCGGGGTGGTCATAGAGACATTCGGCTCGGGCAACGCACCCATGCACGGTTGGTTTCTTGAGCTGATAGGGCAGGCCATAGGTCGCGGGGTGATAATACTTAACGTGACCCAGTGTCTTACCGGCAGCGTCAACATGGAGATATACGACACCGGCAAGGCGCTCAAATCGTTGGGAGTGATAAGCGGCGGCGACATGACCATAGAGACGGCCATAACCAAGATGATGTATCTTATAGGCCAGAAACTGCCGCATGAAGAGACCGCACGTCTGCTGGCCACTCCGCTGAGGGGCGAGCTTACCGTGACGTCGGTTTAGAGGGCTATCTTATTCTTTTGAATGTCGTCCGCAGAGGCTCGAAAGAGGTGCCGTCCTCGTTGACAATGTCTTCGGTGGTGAGCACAAGCTCTTTCTTGTTGAGCTTTATGATGTATGAGGCGTTGATGTCCATAATCTTCAATATCTTCACCGAGTCTATTATCTCATAGGGCGTTATTGCCGCGTTGGCCGGTATGGTGTCGAAGTCGCTTACGGAGGTTACGAAAGTGTCGTCGTCAAAGAGCCAGTATTGGGGTATGACTATCTCGCCTGTGGTGACGTTTGTCCAGTTGCCGTTGTTGTCTACGGTCTGCGCCCCGGTCAATACCCATTTGCCTTTGAGGCTGCTGCCGTCGAAATCGGAGGTGCATGATGCGGCCATGACCGACAATGCACAAATTATTAAAAACAATCTTCCCATAAGTTAATCAATTCACATGACAAAGATATAAAATTAGCACTTATATACAAAGTTACGTTATTTTATATGACCGATTTGGTTTTTTCATGTGATGTCGAGTGTGGCGGACGGAGACCCAAAACAGGGGGACGGCGGGCGGTTGGATTGTTTTGTCGCAAATACTGTCAGGTGCCCGGCTTCTGATGCTAAAGCCGGTTGTGTCGAAAACGACAATGGCAAGACGTCCAGCGTCTTGCCATTGTTTTATTGTGTCAGAAGGTGAGTCTATTCCACCGTCACCTGCGAGCTTGCCGTGTTGCTCGATATGGTGTTGTCATACATGGCGGCGCAGGTTGCCGGCGGCAGATAGAAGCGGCCGGAGTAGGCGGCGCAGAGGTTTATCTTCACCGTCACACGCGAACCCGAGGGCAGGGCGTCTATGTAGCTGTAGACCCTGTCGTCGCGTATGTCCTGATAGGAGATAGCGCCTGCATGCGAGTTGTAGTCGTCCATGTAACGCGTGTTGAGAATCTCCCAGCCCGAGGGGTATATCTGCGAGAGCACTATGTTGCGCACCATCCTCGGCGAGGTGTTCTTGACAACGGCCACAGAGGTGAAGTTCTCGCCAGGTACCAGGCGCGTGATGTCTACCTCTTTGCCTGCGGAGTTGAGGTAACGCACGTTAAGCTCAAGCGCGCCCGAAGAGGCCTCTACGTTGCCGTTGCTTATGGTGCCGCTGGTTATGACCCGTGCGAAGACGGTGCCTTTGCCTTTGTTGACAATCTCGATGTTGACATCAGAGCTGCCGCCGGTAATAAGCTCCTGGCTCCATAGGTGCTTGGTGGTCGATACCGTGCCTTTTTTGTCTGCTATGCGGTATGTGAGGTCGAGCTCGTCGCCCTGTTTTATCCCTTTGAGCTGTTTGGATATGGCCAGCAGGGCATAGGCTGTGCTCTGGGTGCTAAGCCACTCTGACGACGAGAGCTGCGATGCTATCTCGCCCGTCAGCCTTGCCGCCTCGGCATCCTGTCCTGTGGCTGTCATTGCCAGCAGGGCCACTGCCTGGTCGCGCAAGGGGCTGCCGAATGTCAGGTCGTCGTTGTCGGCCTTGGTGTTCATCTCGCTGGTCTTGTCAAGCAGTTCTTTGGCTATATCCTTGCGGCCGGTCAGCGCATAGGCCATGGCCAGCATGCGGCGCGAGGTGAGGGTAAGCGACGACTGTTCGCGCAGGCGGTTCATGGCTCCCTTGTCGGGGGTGCCGTTGAGGGCCAGCACATAGAGACGATAGGCCTGGGTCTGCTCTTCAGAGAGGCGCATGGGGTTGTGTCGGTTGTAATGCCATGCCGACGTCTGCCGCCTGATGCTGCCCAGGGCGCTCTTCTTTAGGGCTGCGGGCACGTCATAGCCGGCGGCGGCAGCCTCGGTGAGGAAGTGTACGGCATAGACGGTGCCCCAGGCGTTGCCGTCGCTGGAGCCGGGCCAGTAGCCGAACGACCCGTCAGAGGTCTGGTATGAGCGCATGCGTCGTATGGTCTCGGTGACGGCATTCTGGCACATGGCGGCCTGTTTCATAGTGAGGTCTGTGAGCTTGGGCAGGTAGAGCTGCGGGAAGGCCTTAGATGTTATCTGCTCGATGCAGCCGTGAGGGTAATCTATCAGATAGCTCAGGTGGCGCGACAGGTCTATGGCCGGTATGTCAGAGAGTTCAAGCGTGAGGGTGCCGGTGCCGGCATCGCCGGGCAGCTCTATCTTGCGCGAGAGTTTGCCCGACGGCTCTATCTTGAATGTCTGGTTTGTGGTTACGGGGGTCGACACCGAACGTATATCTATCTCGGTGTGGTAGACGGCGCTTTGTCCCTTGCCCTTGGCTGTCAGCTTGACGCTGCCTTTGCCGGGGGTGTCGCCCGTCTTGATGCGGAACGACACTATCTTGTCGCCCGCCTTGTCGAACGACACGCTCTTTTTGGACGCTCCCGTCACTTTCATGTTTTCAGAGCACTCTATGGTGACGTTTACAGTGCCTATGCCATCTTCGGTGGCGAAGACCGTTGCCGGCACCTCCATCTCTTCGCCTACGCCTATTGTGCGCGGCAGTGTGCCCAGCAGCATAACGGGTTTGTTGACCATGATGCTCTTGTGGGCGTTGCCGTAGGCCTTGCCGTTGCCGGCCACCACCATCACGCGCACACGTCCGTTATAGTTGGGCATCTTGAATGTATGGCTCTGCTTCTGTCCTGCCGACAGGGTGAAGGGGCCCTCGAAGAGCGCCACGGGGGTGAAGCGGTTGACGATGGTCTTGGCGCCGCTCTCCAAGGCGTCGTCGCCGCCGATGCTGAACATGCGGCTTATGCGTCCGCCGTAAGCGCCGGCAACATATTTATAAATGTCCCAGGTGTTGACACCTAACGCCTCGCGCGCGTTGAATGCGGCAAAGGGGTCGGGGGTGGCAAAGCGGGTGAGGTCGAGCAGCCCCTCGTCGACCACGGCAATGGTGTATGACATGGCGGTGCCGCTTTTCTCAGACACTGTTACGGTGTATTGGCTCTCGGGTTCTATCTTGTCGGGGGCCGTTATCACCGGCTCCAGACGGCTGTCGGGCGATATGACCTTTACGGGCACGACGCCATACATGCGTATGGGCATGTCGTTGGCGGCGGCGTGAGGCTGAAGCAGCGTTATGCTTATATAGGCCGTGGGCTGCATATTGTCGGTGGCGTCGAGTGTCACCGTGGTGGTGCCGTCGGTGCAGGCATGGTCGCTCACCGAGAGCAGGCGGGTGCCGTTCTCTATGGCTATGACGGCACGGCTGTCAGACGACGACGGGAAGCTTACATTGATCTTGTCGCCGGGGGCGTAGCTTGTCTTGTCGGTGCTGACGGTGAGAAGGGTGGCATATTCGCCGGCGCCGTTGGTGCGACGTCCTGCCGACAAGGGCCAGTCGAAATAGCTCATGATGCCGGTGGAGTGGCCGCTCTCTTTGTCGGTGACTATTATAAGATAGGTGCCCCACTCTTTGTTGCTGAAGTTGAGCTTGAACGATGCCGTGCCGTCGGCTCCTGTGGTGACAGAGCGGGTGAGCACCGGACTGTTATAAGAGCCCGAGGTGTAATCGGCAAGGTAGCTGTCGTCAGAGTTCCACCACCAATACCACTTCACCTTATAAACATTGACGGCGAGCGAGGTGCGGGCCTTGGGCTTGCCGTCGGACGTGAGCGACACAAGCGAGAAGGGGTGGTCTGTGCCCGTGTCGAGCTGCGAGCGCTCTTGTCCGGGCGCTTTGATGCCAACGTAAGAGCTGTAGGGCGAGTAACGCATGGTCATGGCGTCTATGCTGAAGTCGCCCGACTCCTCGAATACGGTGGTGTTGAGGGTGGCCGTAAGCATGCCGGGCGCTTTGGTGCCCACGTCGGTCTTTATCGTTATCTCGGCGTCGCCATTGCTGTCAAGGCGTCCCTGGCTTATCAGGGCCTTGTCGTCGCGGAAGGTCTTGGTGGGGTCGTCGAAGACATAGCCTTTGAAGCCGTCAAAGCGGGTCTGTGTCTTGGTGAAGGTGCCCTCTATGGTATATCTGAGCGTTCCTGCCGAGGCGCCGTTAAGCCACTGTGAGTGCAGGCTGCCATTCTGTGTCTTGCCAGCCATAAGGGTGCCGAAGGGGAACGACAGCTCTATCTTGAGGCGGTTGGGCTTTATGGTCTCTATGCGTATGCGCTTTTTGAATGTCGCTCCGCCGACGTTGACCTGTGCCGTCCAGTTGCCTGTCGCGGCGTCAGGCTCGGTAGCGAAAGAGAAGGCATAGGTGCCCATGCTGCCTTTGGTCTGGGTGCGTGAGGCGTAAAGCTGTCCTGCGGGGGTATAGAGCGACATGATGACCGGAATGTCGGCGGGTATCTTGCCGTCGCGGTCGTTAAGCATGAAGCCCAGACCTATGGTGTCGCCCGGACGCCACACCCCGCGCTGTCCGTAAATGAAGCCCTTGATACCTTTCTGCACCACCTCACCCGACACGTCGAACGTGCTTAGCGACAAGGCGTTGCCGTCGTTGACCTTAAGGTAAGAGCGCATCTTGTCTTGTGATGCTGTGAGGTAATAGGGCTTGCCGCTCAGCTCTATGTCGGTGCGGCCGTCGTTGTCGGTGGTGCCGTGACCCACCTGACGGTGCTGGAAGTTGTATGCGTTTATCTTGACTCCGCCCATGGGCAGGGTGGTCGAGATGTCACGCGCCAGCACGGTCATTTTGCTGTCGTCGCCAGCCATGGCTATGAGCCCTATGTCGGTGACAAGCACATTGCGGCTTATGCCACGGCCTTTGTCGAGGTAATAACTGTCGGTGCAGGGGTC
The DNA here is from genome assembly GCA_029068395.1 of Rikenellaceae bacterium. Taxonomy (GTDB): domain Bacteria; phylum Bacteroidota; class Bacteroidia; order Bacteroidales; family Rikenellaceae; genus CASDZP01. The sequence continues at coordinate 7,715 of JAIECQ010000180.1, read as the reverse complement.
GTTGCGGTCGCTGTAACGGTAATAGCTCCAGTTGCGCTCGGTGTAATAATATGAGCCGTAACTGTCGAAACGGGTCGACTCCTTCAGGAAAAGCTCGCGATCGGCGGCCTTTATCTGCTCGTCGGTGGGCCTTTCATACTCTCTCTGGCATGGATATACCGACAAGTCTCTGTCAAACGACAGCTCTATGCGGTATATGGCTCCAGGCTCAGGTTCTATAAGGTCGGTGAGGTCTAAGCCATAGACCTTGCGTTTGGTCAGCGAGGGGTCGTCTTCGTTGCCGAGTATGATGGTCTTGATGGCTACAAGGCGTCCCACGCGCATTATCTCGTCGTTTCTGTCTATGTCGCACTCTTGCAGAAACTGGCCCATGTTGTCTTCAAACACCTTTATGACATGCACGCGCACACCCCTGAGATATACGGCGCTGAAGGGTATGGTCACCTTGCCCGAGCGTGGTATTATGGTGCCGTCGCCCTCAAACTCGACAGAGGGCATAAGCGGTGACATGTTTACCTTGAAGCTTAGGTCTTCGCCTAACCTGACACCTTTGGCGCTCTTTATGTTGGCGTTGAGGTTGACGGTGGCCGAGGCGCCTGTATTGTCAGGGTATATGCTGAGCTTGTTGCCCGAGACCTTTATGCGTTCGTTGCTGCCGCCATCTGTGTAGGCAAGGCCCGACATGTTCTGACGTGTGTCGAGGTTTTGGGTGAACACCACCTCGATGTGCTCTGACGGCTCGGTCTCATAATTTATCTCATATACCGAGAAGTCATTGCCCGGTATCTTTATGGAGAGTATCTCGCCCGGCTTTATCTCGTCTGTGTTGCCTGTCGAGAGGGTGATGTTGCGCTCTTTGCCGCTGCTTTTGATGCCGGTGAGGGTGAGGGTGTGGCGCAAGCCGTCAGAGTGGCTCCACTCGGCATTGACATCCTCAGACAGGGTTATGGTCTTCTCGACAAGTTTGTCGCTCTCTCTGTCGGGGGTGAATATGGTGACGGTGGCGTCATACCACTCCGAGTTGTTCTTGTCGCTCTTGTGGTCGAGCTTGTCGAGCGAGGCGTCAAAGCGCAGGGGCAGGGTGTTGAAGGCAAACTGAAACTCTTCGTTGCCTTTGACCCCCAGCAGCTTCGATATGTTGGCCGTGACGGTATATTCGGTGTTGCGGGCAAATGTGTCAGAGGGCTTGAACATTGCCGTCTTGGAGTTGCGCATGCTCCATGTTCCTTTGACGGCGGGTGTTATCTTTATTGCCTTGTCAAGAAATTCCGGCGTTGCCCTGTCGGGGTCAAGTTCGTCTTGAAGCACCAGACATATCGGGATGTGTCTTGATATGTGACCGCTGGTAAAGGCGGCTACGTTAGAGCTGAACGACAAGTCGCCCGATGAGCCGCCCCCTAAGCAGCTCCAGGTTAATACCGCCGACACCAGAACCGGCAGTATCGCAGGGAAGTTCCGTAATTTCATGGCTTAAGAATATTTTTCCCGCAAAGTTACATTAAAAACGGGCACACTGCGTCTTTTTTTTGATAAAAAACAGACGTGGTGGCGATACTCCGGTAATTGTACGTAATGGGCAGGGGAGTTATCTGCCATCGGTTGTGTAACTCTCCCATTTGGCTATGCACTCCTGCATGTCGGAAGGCAGCGAGGAGTCGAACATCATGTGTTCGCGGGTCTTGGGGTGGATGAAGCCGAGGGTTTTGGCATGGAGGGCGTGGCGCGGGAGTATCCTGAAGCAGTTTTCGACGAACTGCCGGTATTTGGCAAAGGTGGTGCCGCGCAATATGACGTCGCCTCCGTAACGGTCGTCGTTGAAGAGGGGATGGCCTATGTGCTCCATGTGCACCCTTATCTGATGGGTGCGTCCCGTTTCAAGACGGCACTCTATGAGGCTGACGTAGCCGAGACGTTTTATGACCTTATAGTGGGTGACGGCGTGTTTGCCTATGGCGGGGTCGTCATATACGGCCATCTTCATGCGGTCTTTGGTGCTGCGGGCTATGTTGCCCGTTATGGTGCCCTCGTCGTGCTCCATGGCTCCCCACACAAGGGCTATGTAGCGCCGTTCTATGGTGTGGTCGAAAAATTGTTTGGCCAGAAAGGCGTGCGAACCCTCGCTCTTGGCCACCACCAGAAGTCCGCTGGTGTTTTTGTCTATGCGGTGCACCAGGCCGGCGCGCATGTCTCCCTCTTTGAACAGGGGCAGGTTGCGCAGATGCCATGTGAGGGCGTTGACCAAGGTGCCGGTGTAATTGCCGTGACCCGGATGCACCACCATGCCCGCCTGCTTGTTGACCACTATCACGTCGTCGTCTTCATAGACTATATCAAGGGGTATCTGCTCGGGTATGATCTCAAGCACGCGCATGGGGTAGGGCAGCACTATGCTTATGTGGTCGAGAGGCTTGACCTTATAGCTTGACTTTACGGGCTTGCCACCCACCAATATGTTGCCGGCGTCGGCGGCGGCCTGTATGCGGCTGCGTGATTTGTCGCAAAGCCGGTCGCACAGATATTTGTCTATGCGCATCATGCTCTGCCCCTTGTCCACATCTATGGAAAAGTGCTCATACATGCGGTCACCGTCGTTTGGTCCGAGCAGCTCGTCATCGTCTGTCAGCTCGTCGCCATCGTCTGGGACCAAAGGGGCGCAAGGCTCCTTGTCCGCTGCTGTATTGTATGTTCCGCCCTGTCTTTCCGAGGCTTCTTCGGCCGGTTTATAGAGGTTGTCCGTCATTGTTTCTTGTCGGCGTTCTTGTTTTGCGCCTCTGCCTTTTTCTGCTCTACTATCTTGTCGACCTTGGCGTTGTCGGTAGAGGCTTTGAGCGATATGGTGCGGCCATACATGGCGGGGCTGTTGTGGGGCACCGACTGCGAATATACGCGTGCGGCGGTGGGCTTGGTGCCTCGCCCCTGGTCATATGTTATCTCGCCGACGTTGAAGCCCGACTCCCATATCTTGTTGCGCGCCGCATCGACGGTCAGGCCTATAAGGTCGGGCACGTACGGGTCGGGGTCGACGGGGTTGCGTCCCACGGTGAGGGTGACGCCGGTGCCCACCTCGGCCATGGTGCTCTTGCCGGGCACTATCTTGTTGCCGCGATATGTCTGGTCGAGCACGTTGTTGGTGGCAAGGTCGTTTTTATAGTTGAGGCGGTCTATTATAAGACCTGCGCCTATGAGTTTGTTCTTGGCCTGACGCAGAGAGAATCCCGTGACGTAGGGTATGGGCACCATCTTGGGCTTGTGGGTGTTGGTGGTCAAGAATATGCGTCTGCCCGACTTAACCACGTTGCCCGCCTTGGGATATTGCTCTATTATGGCGCCACGGGTCATGCCGCTGACATAGATAGAGTCTATAACCTCTAACCTTAGGTCGTTGCGGGCGGCAGTACGTTTGGCTTCGGCCATGGTCATGCTCTTGAAGTCAGGCACCTTGTAACGCTGGCCGTGACGGGTGGCCACGGTGAGTGAAACCTGCACCAAAACCAGTATTATGACAAGGAGTGAGACGGCGAGTATGATTTGCCGCAGCAGAAAGTGCTCCTTTATGGTGTTGATTATCTTTTGAAAGAAGTTCATGATGAAACTGATTTTGCCGCAAAGGTACTATTTTCATTCTATTTTGCCTCGATTGTCGGCCTTTTATTTTTCCTGCGGTGGCATGCTGTGGCGGTGATGATGTCAGTGCGGGTATAATACTTACTGTTTATGACACGGCGGCTGAGACGCAGAGACGGCATTGTTTTTCAGCGACAATATCTCCGCTTCCAGGCGCTCTATCTGCTGTGCCTGGCTTTCTATCAGCGCATCTTTCTGTCTGGCGAGGCTGTTTTGCTCCTCTAAGCGGCCTATCTGTCTGGCCTGCTCTTCTATTTTGTCGAGCAGCTGCGTGAAAGAGCCGTCGTTGTGAGACCGTACCGACTCTGTTTCAGACGAAATATGTCCACGGCCGGTGAGCAGCCAGTTGGCGTTGATACGATAGGTTAGTACAGTGTTCTGTATGGCTGACAGCCCCACGCCGCTGCGTCCGTTCATTATCTCGGTAAACATAGAGGGACTTATGCCTATTTTCTCGGCAAACTCCTTTTGGTTTTTGACCATCTTGTTGCTTTTAAGAAAATGATATACCTCTAAGAAACGGGTTGAGACGCTCATACCGGACGAAAGATAGTGAAAAATGTGAAATAATTTTGCTTTTAATACAGAATACTGTATATTTGTGCGGTGCGTTAAATCGCCCCACAAGGCAAATGTAATAAATTATATGGAAAAGCATAACCCCCGAAGGGGCTTTGGCTTTATGCGGACGGGCGAAAATGTTTTTGCGTAAAGGTGATAGAGGTGCGATTACTTTATTAACTTTGCCGCTTGTTGCAGGTAATGGTTGCCCGGCGTGTTAATGAATATTTTGCTGCTGATGAGAAAGATTGTTTTTTTGTTGATGTTCTGCCTTTGCGGGCCAATAGCCTCGGCCGACGGACTGTCGGACGATATAGCGCGCATTGTGCGTGAGGCCGACGGGAGCGTGGGTGTGGCGGTAGTGTGCGGCGATGATGTCCTGACACTGGGTCACGATACCGACTATCCCATGATGAGTGCCTTCAAGCTGCATGTGGTCCTGACGGCCCTTGACAGGATGCGGCAGCGCGGCATATCGACAGACAGCGTGGTCTATATCTCTCCGCGGCACATACGCACCGACACATACAGCCCTCTGAGAGAGCGATATGGGGTTACCCGGGTGGCCCTCACCTATGGCGACATCATATATTACACCTTGGCACTGAGCGACAACAACACCTGCGACTGGCTTATCGAGTTTATTGGCGGAGCCTCTGCGGCTCAGCGTTACATTCGCTCGTTGGGCATAAGTCCGCTGACCATTACCGACACCGAGAGAGACATGCACCGCAACATCATGAACTCATACCATAACTCATCCACTCCTCTGGCCGTTGCCATGCTGTTGCGCAAGGTCTACACCGGGCGTGTGTTGACACCCGACCATTTCGCCTTTTTTGAAAAGACGCTGCTTGATTGTCAGACGGGGCGCGACAAGCTGAGGGCCGGCCTGCCCGAGTCGGTGCCGCTGGCCCACAAGACGGGCAACTCAGACCGTACCGTCGAGGGAGTCAAGATTGCCGACGTAGACGCGGGTGTCATATATCTGCCCGACGGCAGAAGGTGTTACCTGGCGGTGATGATAAAAGATTCGCGTGAGTCTGACAGCACCAACGCCCGCCTTATGGCCGATATAGCCGCGGCGGTATATAGGCATCTCGACCTTAACAAAAACATGTAATGTCAAGGCTTGTTATTAAGCTGCTGCGTGACAATGTATTGCGGTTGCGATAAGGCTAAGCGCAGGCAGACGAGAAAAAACACAATACCCCTTAATGGTGTTGCCGAAAGAAAAACATTTTCTATCTTTGCAATGTCGAAAGACAACATGTTTTGATGAAAGTGTTTAGGTAAAGTCCGCATTAGAATCTGGTAAATTTTAAAGGAGACGGACTTTCACGGCAACACTCATCACTCTGTGTTGGTGTATGATTTGTATCATCACAATACGGGTGTGGGGTATTGTTTCTGTTTGTTTGTCTCCTTGATTTACCAGATCTCTAATGCGAGCAGACCGAAACGGCTCCACACTTTCCTTTTTTATTACATTTCCCGCATTGAGGGAGCCGGCAATGCACAAAAACTTATTGATATGAAAAAATTATTGTTTTTTGTCATGGCGGCCTCTTTGGTTTGCAGCTGCAAGAAAGATGACGGTGACGATGTGATACCCGAGAACCTCAAGAAGGTGAGCCGCATAGAGTTTAACGATGGCTCGAAACCCTATTCTTCTTCTTTCTCTTATGATGCCCAAGGACGTGTGGCTCAGATTGACGGTCTTCCCGTTACCTGGTCAGGTGATAAGGTCACTTATGACGGCAAAGTGTACACCCTCTCTGACGGTCGTGCGGTAAAGGCAGAAGGGAGTGATCCCAAAGGTTCTTATCACCTCTCTTTTGAATACGACAAAGAGGGTTACCTTGTAAAGACCATTGACAAGGATGAGGATTATGAGTGCTCTTACTCGATAAAGGATGGCAACATGGTTGAGATAATGGACGACGGCGACAAAGTAACGTGCAAGACCAGTGACATACCTAACAATCTGAATATTGATTTTTACAGCCTTGTTGCTGAGGACGCCAGCGAAGCCTATATGTTGGGTATTGCAGGAAAGCGTTTGCGTAATATGCTGTCGGAAATGAGATATGACGACGGCAGCTATTGGAACGCCACTTCGTATGAATATAAGGTCGATAAAGACGGCTATGTTACGGAGATAACCGAAACATATACCAGTTCCGAAGGCGACAAATATGTCTCGACAATAAAAATATCATATATGGAATAGTCAGCCACACATGGGGTGACTGCGGTTTTTGCGGACACTGCGGTTATGTATTGCGGGGACTGCCGTTTTATTTTGCGAGGACTGCCTCCGGCGGCCCTTCCGGGGGAGGGGTCACGGACCCCGTTTTGATATTTTTGAGGAACAACTAAGAACAGAAGTACGAAAGATATGGATAAAGGCGTTCGACTATCGTCTCTCACCTTTATCCATATCTTTCGTTTTTGGCCCTGAGGAGGTTGTGCCTAAAAGGTATTCAACATGGGCCATGACTCTCGGCGGAAAGAGTGCGGAAGAAGTTCGGCAAAGCATAGCGGGCAGCACGGCAAAGCACGCACAACTGACCCCCCAGCCGGCTCCGGCCCACTCTGACCCTTACGCAAGCCCTCGGGTAAGAATCAAAGAAATCAAAGAACCAAAGAATTAATCATTGGCGGACACAACGCACGCTAAAACCCCTACGCTTACTGTCGCCACCGCTCACGCCCAAACTACTGCTACCGAAGTACAGGCCGTACGCGTTGCTAGAACCATACGCAACTGACGACCAATAGTAGCCGTCCGTCCCCGCGTCGTACAACGTACCGGACGAAACTGTGTTGCGGCCACCGACAGCGGGAAACTCCAATTTCTTAGAGGAGTCTGTCTTTAACGTCAAGGTAATATATCCGTAATCAGAAGAAGACCATCCACCGCCGTTTGTGCGTGTGCAATTATCTATCAGATTCTGAAACTCAGTATTGGTTGGCAGACGGTAACCATCGGGGCAAGGGTGGGTGCCGCAAACTTTCGCCCGGCAGGTTTTTGGCTGGCAGGCTTTTGTGTCGGCAGTTTCTGCTCCGGCAGGCTTTTGTTCCGGCAGGGCGGCGAGGGGTCCGGCAGACTATCGAAAGGGTCCGTGACCCCCGCAACGGGCCGAGCCTCCCCCGCGGAGGCCCGTAACCCCGCTAAGTAATTACAGACAGTGACTAAGTCATGGCGGTTATGCGCGTCACTTTCACGTCTTGCCTCCGCAGGCTCGGCCCGTGGCTCCTTCACGCTAAAGGCACGTACCGGCCAACCCAAGGTGCCGCACGTCTTTGTCACTCACCACGCCAGACCATCATCACACCATCGACCTCCACGCCGATGAGGCCGGCGCCAGCCCATTCATGAATTGTTCCAGCCCAAAAAAAGAACAGATGACTGTCTTCATCTTATCTATGGCAATGGTAGTTGTTTCTATAAAACCATAGGCATATAAAGGCAAATATGCCTACCTAAATATAGTTTACTTTGATTTAGCATATATAAGGCTAAT
>JAIECQ010000018.1 GCA_029068395.1 Rikenellaceae bacterium | reverse complement strand
AAGCTCTCATAAAACGGTTGTGTATACTGTTTTCGTGGAATGATTTATCCACATATCCAGAGGCTAGATCCAGTAACCAGCTCCATGAATGATCAACAAAAGATCCATAAAAGATCCCAATATTGCTGCAAACCTTGCCACTCATGACCCATGAGTATGATCACATAAGCTGTGGCATGTTACTGATAAACTGTAACAGGTTAATGATAAGCTGTATTCAGCAATGCATATACTGAAGTACGTTAATGACATAAACTATGGTCAGTACGCCAGAATCAGCTGTTAAATACAGGCAGCAGGTTTTTCTTCAGTCAGTTAGCGAGGTTCTGGCACACGATTTTCTGTTTATTCTTTTCCTGTCCACAGGAAGGAGGCTTTCTGGAGAACGAAAATTCAGACATCAAAAAACTGTTCGGCGAGGTGGATAAGTCGTCCGGTGAGCTGGTGACACTGACACCAAACAATAACAACACCGTACAACCTGTGGCGCTGATGCGTCTTGGCGTCTTTGTACCGACCCTTAAGTCACTGAAGAACAGTAAAAAAAATACGCTGTCACGCACTGATGCCACGGAGGAACTGACACGTCTTTCCCTGGCCCGTGCAGAAGGATTCGATAAGGTTGAGATCACCGGCCCTCGGCTGGATATGGATAACGATTTCAAGACCTGGGTGGGGATCATTCATTCCTTTGCCCGCCATAACTTGATTGGTGACAAAGTTGAACTGCCTTTTGTCGAGTTTGCAAAACTGTGTGGTATACCTTCAAGCCAGTCATCACGCAGGCTGCGTGAGCGCATCAGCCCTTCCCTGAAACGCATTGCCGGTACCGTGATCTCCTTTTCCCGCACCGATGAGAAGCACACCCGGGAATACATCACCCATCTGGTACAGTCAGCCTACTACGATACTGAACGGGATATTGTTCAGTTACAGGCTGATCCCCGCCTGTTTGAACTGTACGAGTTTGACAGAAAGGTCCTTCTTCAGCTTAAGGCGATTAATGCCCTGAAGCGACGGGAGTCCGCCCAGGCACTTTACACCTTTATAGAGAGCCTGCCCCGGGATCCGGCACCGATATCGCTGGCACGGCTGCGTGCCCGCCTCAATCTGAAGTCTCCGGTATTTTCCCAGAACCAGACGGTAAGACGGGCAATGGAGCAGTTGCGCGAGATCGGATATCTTGATTACACGGAGATCCAGCGGGGGCGAACAAAATTCTTCTGTATTCACTACCGGCGCCCCCGGTTAAAAGCGCCGAGTGATGAGAGTAAGGAAAATCCGTTGCCACCTTCACCTGCGGAAAAAGTCAGTCCGGAGATGGCGGAGAAGCTTGCCCTGCTTGAAAAACTGGGCATCACGCTGGATGACCTGGAAAAACTCTTCAAATCCCGCTGAACATAAACTGTAGTCAGATAAAAGAGACTCTTTACTGACTACAGTTTACATTAACAGGTGCAGTGAGTAATGTGCTCACTGTAGCTTATATATTCAGTTTCCTGCTGTACTGTCTGTGGCTGAGCTGCCATCTGCCTGTTCCTTACATAAGTCACCCCCTAACCTGATGCTGAAGCATTGCTCCCTTCATAAAACATGGTTTACTCACTACATGTCAACGACGGATGAAAAGTGATCCACTTATATCTCCACCAACGGCCCAATATTGATCCACCGTTTTACTCAGGATTAGCTTCTGCTATAACCCCGGCCTTTCGTTTCTGTCTGAGTCGATAGCTTTCTCCTTTGATTTGAACGACATGTGAGTGGTGTAAGATACGGTCCAGCATCGCTGAGGTCAGGGCTGCATCACCGGCGAACGTTTGATCCCACTGCCCGAACGGCAGATTGGATGTCAGGATCATTGCGCTCTTTTCATAACGTTTAGCGATGACCTGGAAGAACAGTTTTGCTTCTTCCTGACTGAACGGCAGATAGCCTATTTCATCAATGATGAGCAGGCGGGGGGCCATTACTCCACGCTGAAGCGTCGTTTTATAACGCCCCTGACGTTGCGCCGTGGATAACTGAAGTAACAGATCTGCTGCTGTTGTGAAGCGAACTTTGATACCTGCACGGACTGCTTCATAGCCCATCGCTATTGCCAGATGGGTTTTCCCCACACCTGATGGCCCCAGTAATACGATATTTTCATTACGTTCTATGAAGCTGAGTGAGCGTAACGACTGGAGTTGCTTCTGTGGTGCTCCGGTGGCGAATGTGAAGTCATACTCTTCGAACGTTTTCACCGCCGGGAAGGCTGCCATTCGGGTATACATCGCCTGTTTACGTTGATGACGTGCCAGTTTTTCTTCATGAAGCAGATGCTCCAGGAAGTCCATATAACTCCATTCCTGGTCTACTGCCTGTTGTGACAGCGCAGGCGCTGCGCTTATAAGGCTTTCCAGTTGCAACTGCCCGGCGAGCGCCATCAGTCGTTGATGTTGCAGTTCCATCATCACGCCACTCCTCTGCAGAATGAGTCGTAGATGGAGAGTGGATGATGCAGGGGGTGTTTGTCGAAGTTCACCAGATTTTCACCAGGATGCACGTCATACTCTTTTTTCTCCGGAGGCAGTGCCAGCATGGACTGCTGCTCTTCGAACCAGCGATCGCAGGGACGGGCCTGGATTGTTTCATGCTTTCGTTGGTTAGCGACATCGTGCAGCCAGCGCAGACCGTGGCGGTTGGCTGTTTCAACATCGACAGTGATCCCCATCGGGCGCAGGCGAGTCATTAGTGGGATGTAAAAACTGTTACGGGTGTACTGCACCATCCGTTCCACCTTACCTTTAGTCTGTGCCCTGAAGGGGCGACACCGTCGGGGAGAGAAGCCCATCTCCTTGCCGAACTGCCACAGCGAAGGATGGAACCGGTGCTGACCGGTCTGATATGCGTCACGTTGCAGAACCACAGTTTTCATATTGTCATACAACACTTCGCGCGGCACACCACCAAAGAAGCGGAACGCATTACGATGGCAGGTCTCCAGCGTGTCATAACGCATATTGTCAGTGAATTCGATGTACAGCATTCGGCTGTATCCGAGAACAGCAACGAACACGTGAAGCGGTGAGCGACCATTACGCATAGTGCCCCAGTCAACCTGCATCTGTCGTCCGGGTTCAGTTTCGAACCGAACGGCAGGCTCCTGCTCCTGAGGAACCGAGAGAGAACGAATGAATGCCCTGAGAATGGTCATTCCGCCACGATATCCCTGGTCTCTGATCTCGCGGGCGATTACCGTTGCCGGGATTTTGTAAGGATGAGCATCGGCGATGCGTTGACGAATATAATCCCGGTATTCATCCAGGAGTGAAGCAACAGCAGGTCGCGGCGTATATTTTGGCGGCTCAGATTTTGCCTGCAAATAACGTTTAACCGTATTGCGGGAGAGCCCCAGTTCTCTGGCAATCGCCCGGCTACTCATTCCCTGCTTGTGCAGGATTTTAATTTCCATAACTGTCTCAAAAGTGACCATAAGCTCTCCTGAATCAGGAGAGCAGATTACCCCCTGGATCTGATTTCAGGCGTTGGGTGTGGATCACTATTGCACCGTTCGTGACACTTGCTTAACATATTACCCCCTTTAGATGTATTGCATAAGATACCCAATAAATCTGAGTCCCTTAATGTAATAAGGTGCTGTGCCTATGCATACCGCTCGTGCATCACCAATACAATTGAAGTTGTAAGGGTTAACTACATCAATCTCCTGCCCTACACGGAAGCGGTATTTAGGACGTTTAGCGAGTGTCGCAACACAAAACACTAACCCGTTACCATCATCGCGGATCATTTGCTTGAATTGTTTATGCT
>JAIECQ010000179.1 GCA_029068395.1 Rikenellaceae bacterium | reverse complement strand
GCGATGTAAAGATAGGGTCAACCCCTTGAATTGCGAAAAAAGAAGGAAAATAAAAATAAATTAATTTTTTCTTGGAAGTTAAAAAGCAAAGGCATATCTTTGCAAAGTGTTCCGAGAGGAAACGATTTATAAAAGCAAACAAATAATATTTTATTAATAACGTAATAGCCGTGGTTTAGGTTATTAAGGGTAACCAAAATCAATGATAAAAGAGGGTATTTAAGAGGTTTCGTCGGTAAACGACAAATTTAAGAAGTTCAAGCGACAACGGTTTGGTTGTCATCTTCCCCGAGACGTAAGTCTTATTTCCCCCGATTTCTTTTTGGTTTTGCCTTTAAAAACAATAAGGGTAATGCTTGGAGAAGTAAAGAAAATAGTTTTGTCCGGTCTTCTGCTGACAGTGACCCTGCCGTTTATGAACGAGGCAGGCGCTCAATATCGCAGAGCGCGCACTGAGATCATAGAAGATGTTACGTTGAGAGATTCGGCAAGCGTCAATTCTTATTATCGAGAGGGTACCGCTTTCATTCAGTTTCCTGTCGGCCGTTCTCGCATAGAGCCGGGGTTCGGTATGAACCGCACCGAGTTGGCCAAGATACGCGAAAACCTCGATCTTATAAGAAGCGAAGACAATGTCGAGATTACCAGAGTGGTGATTACCGGTTTCGGTTCGCCCGAGGGCAAATACTCTCTCAATGAAAAACTATCTGTCGAGCGAGCACAGTCGATGATAGATTACATGCGATATGCTTACAGCGATTACTTCACCTACAACACCGAGTTTGAGATAAGTTCCGTACCCGAAGACTGGAGCGGTCTTGCGACCCTTGTCGAAGAAGACCCTTTCTTGCGGGACGAAGAGAAATACAGAATCTTTGACATTATAGATTTTGTTTATGAGCCGGATGCGCGAGATGCCGAGTTGGCCAAGATTAATGGCGGCCGCACCTATCGCTACATGCTCAACAACCTTTATCCGCAGTTGCGACGCGTCTATTGGCGCATAGACTTCCGTGTGGATGAGACTGTGTTCCACCGGGTTGCCGACACTGTCAGCACCAAGATTACGATACCCGGCGACACCATTGATTACGCAAACTATTATGTGCGTAACAAGTATGGCCGTGATGACGACAAGACGCCCCAGGGCGGTAATGTCTGGAACATATACAACATAGGCAAAGACGACCAGTCTGCCGATGACAAGAATGCGGGCGAAGATTATTACGGGCCCGAACCGTGGAACTCGGAATATTATAAGAATCAGGATGTTGGCGGTGTCCAAAATGGTGATGACGCCAAGGTTGACGCTGACGGTAATGCTGCCGGCAACGACAAAGACAAGAAAAAGAACAAGAAAGACAAGAATAAAGATAAGAAAAAAGACAAGAAAAAGAGTAAAAACAAGCAGTACACTGAAAACATCACTCAAAATACTGACAAGACGCTCAACGATGCCAACAAACAGCCGGTATATGTGCAGCAGCCTCAGTATGAGTACAAAAAGCGTACATTCTCTACCGAGACACCCAATGTATCGTTCAAGACCAACTTGCTTTACTGGTGTGCGCTCACTCCCAACCTTGCCTTTGAGGTCTACATGGGTCGCAAGCATTCTATAGGCATCGAGGGTGGTTATTCAGACTGGAAGCTGATTAACAACAAGAAAGACTGGCGTTACGGTGTCAACATGGCTGCGGGCGAATACCGATACTGGTTCGACTCTTCAAGCGGCGGTCACTTCTTGGGCCTGAACGGCGGTTGGGGTAAGTATAACTTCCGATTCAACGACCGGGGTGTTCCCGGCACAGGCGACCAGGGTGTTGTTTACGGTGGCGGTTTGTTGTACGGTTACTCTATCGAGGTGTCGCGTCACTTCAATGTCGAGTTTGCCATTGCGGTGGGATACCTGAGGGTTGAAAACGATGAATATATAAATTACAGTAACTTGAAAGACCCGACCTTTATCTATAGTCGCACCCGCGTCACCAATTACGTGGGGCCGACCAAGGGGTCCATAAGTTTGGTGTTCAAGTTCTGAGCAAGATAAAGAATATATAATTATAACATATTAAAAAAGCATCGCCATCGGGCGACCGAAACGATGCAATTATCAAGCTATTATTAAAACAAACGGCCTCATGCCCGGCAACGGATGTGGAGCCATTAGAAGCCGAGGGCACCTTAAGGGGTCTGACGCCGAAAAAGATTAAAAAAACTAATAATTGAATTTATTCAAAAAAGATGCCAAATTTGTTGATAACAGATTAAGAGGGTTAATGATTCCGTAAATTGGGCAGGGCCGTAAAAGGCTCTGCCATAACGGAAACTCAAAAGGCTTGAACGGCTGGAGCATTTGACTCTCAGGTATTGTAAAACAAGTGTAAGAACTATTAAAGACAACTATAGCCGCATCCGCCGGGCCGAAAGTCTCGGAGGGTTGGCAAAAGAGCAGGGTAGAGACATCACAACCTCTGCCTTATCAGAGGACATCGCCTACGGTTGCGTTGTTTCTCCGACCGCAAGGCCGACGCCCGGTAAAGAGCGCCGGTAAAAAGATGCGCGCCACTGAAGCCTGGTTGGCATAAGTCGGTTGGGCACTGTTGAGAGCCGGAGACCATGTCTCTGACCATATATTGAATATTGTTAAGAGGTACGTCTCTTTATTGAATACAAATTGAAGACAAAGAGCGGTTACAGCCACTCGTAGATAAAATAAATAGAATAAAAATGTATATAATGAAAACGAAATTCGTTTATATCTTACCGGCGTTGCTGATGATGGCTTTCTCTTGCGATAAGCTTCATGAGCCGCTTACGGGGGCAGACTCCCTTGTCAGAATCACCACCAACTGGGACATGATATCGACAGTGCCGTCGCCCAAAACGTGCGATGTCGTCTATCGCGACACCCTTGGCAACTATCAGTTCACGCACCGCATATCGTCGGGTTATTACACCGACACTGTGCGCAACGGTGCCTATATCGCCTACGGCTATTACTTCAAAGACGGCTCGATGACGGTAGAAAACATTGAAAACTATCGCGAGACCCGCTTTGTCATACCCGAAGACGCCAACGGCAAGATCAAGCCCACCACCGAGCTTTACACCTCAGCGCCTACCTTGCCCTTCAAGACCAACTATTTCAACACGGGCGGTTTCAGCCACATAATGAAGGCTCGTTTTACCGTGGTTGAGATAAACGTTAAGTTGGGAGAAAACTATAGCGGCATCACCTCGTGTGACATGACACTCAATAATGTCTATACGGCATACGACGTCTATTCAGACAACGTGCTGAAAGACCACACCGCAACGGCGGAAATGTCATTCACACAGCTTCAGGACTATCATTTTTTGGCTCGCGGCTACTATCTCGGTTTCGACGGCACCCAGGGCAACGTTCTCACGCTCACCTGCCGCACCCACGACGGTAAGTACGCCACCCAGAAAGTCAACCTTTCCGATAAGCTCGACAGCTATTCACAGGTTATAAGGGTAGATGTCAACATCAATTGAGACACCGACGATGTCACCGGCGACAGGTTTGTCATGGAGCTTGGTCCCGTCAATGTCGAAAACGGCGAAGACATCA
>JAIECQ010000178.1 GCA_029068395.1 Rikenellaceae bacterium | reverse complement strand
ACCCCGCCACGCTATTGTAGGCAGTGACTAAAACACGCCCCCGCCGCGCGTCACTTTCACGCTTGCCTCCGCAGGCTCGGCCCGTGGCTCCTTCACGCTAAAGGCATGTTAGGTGCGCAGCCGAAACAGCCGCCCCGCCGCACATGCACAAAGCCAAAACAAGCTACAAAGCCTTGGCCAAAGCGCCCCGCCGCACAGGCACAAAGCCAAACCACAAGCTACAAAGCCTTGCCAAAATACAGCCAAAGCGCCCCGTCTGCTTCATGCCTCGCGGGCGAATTTCATCACACCCCATACACTCGCCCGCTGCGGCCGGCGCTGGCGCCGGCCCATCCCGCTCCGGCAAGAAACCCGGCGGCGCGGTCTGAGTGCAACGAAACCGCATACTATTCCTTATGCCCAGCATTACGAAGTATGACGTAAGCAAAAATTCCTTATGCCCGGGCTGAGGAACGAAGCCCGAGCGGCCCGGAGCCTCCGCCCCACGGAGGGCCGCACATCGGTGAATAATATGTAGGGCGGTGAATTAGTAACGGCAGTGATGCTCTTCATCTTCACGCTGTGCCCTCCGCAGGCCCCGGGGCGCTCTCCGTTGTGCCTGGGGTTGCGGTTGTGCGGCTATGCTTCCGTACCGCCCGTAATGCTTTGCTACGCTGCTGCTTATGGTTGCCGCTCTGCTGTTATGATTTGCTGTTTTGTTTCCGCACCCTTTCCGTCGAGAGTCATGGCCCATGTTGAATATCATTCAGGCACTCAACCCAAGGGCCAAAAACGAAAGATAGGGGTAAAGGTGTGAGACCCGAGTCGAAACACCTTTACTCCTCTTTCTCTTAGTTTTTGTCCTCAAACATATCAAAACGGGGTCCGCGACCCCCGCAACGGACCGAACCTGCCACGAGAAGGCCCGTAACCCCGCCAAGCAATTGTAGGCAATAACTAAAACACGCCCCCGCCGCACGTCACTTTCACGCTCCCTCCGCAAGCCCTGCCCGGGCAGCCCTCCTCCGGCCCGAAACCTCCCGCCTCCAAAACAAAAAAGGCGATCTCTGAAAGGATCGCCTTATCTTTGTCAAGTACCTACTTTAGTTTGCGTCGGGAATAAGTATATTCTCCTTGACTATGTTTTCGACATTTATCATAGGTATGATATAATCGGCAAATGGGGTTCCCTCCGACTTGCAGAACACTATTCCGCGCACGGTGTTGATTGCGTTAAAGGCGAGATGTTGCAGGAAAGCCACAGGTATGAGAGTGCCTTTGCCTGGCTCTTTGAACGCCTCCCATCCGACCTGCTCTATCATAAAGCTGCACTGTGCCGTCAGCTCGAACAACACCTCTTTGTCGTTCTTGTAAACAAAAGTTATAGACGGTGCAATCACATGATTGGTGGTATCGAAATTAAAGACGACACCGGTACCCAACTTGATGGAGTCACGGTTTTCTGAAACAGTTTCGGCAACCTTGAAGTTTTCGATTTCAATCTTGGTAATAACAAACCTTATAGGCGTTGCTTTTTCCATTTTCACCCTTACTTTATTAGTTTACATGATATCTCCGCACACCGCCCTACACCTCTTAATTGAGCGGCCGCGCGATAGAAATAACCCTTATTCAATTTCCAAAGTTAATATTTTTTCGTTACAAGTCAAAATATTGCCCTCAACACACTCTCTTTTACAGCCGTGCCCACCACCCGGCACATTGCTACAATCCGCGCCACAAAAGGGCTACAACACTATCAAGAAACAAAACCGCCTACCTGCCTACATGCTAAAAAATAGTAGCCAAACACTGTTTTTTGCCCATCTTTACCACAATAATCAGCAAACGCCAAACCATCCGCCAGCCATGCTAAAGCGAGACTATGGGTTTGACAAGTGATGATTTTTATTACCTTTGCACCGTAATGGTTCTCGTTGAGATCAAAAGGGAATGCCGTGCAAATCGGCAACAGTTCCCGCTGCTGTAAGTCGAACCAACCGCCGCGACACACTGTCACTGGGCCTTTCCGGGAAGACGTCGCGTGCGCCGACAAGTCAGAAGACCTGCCATTGCACAAGCATACCACGGCCTGCGGTGAATGGGTCACGGTGGCGGTCTTTTCCGTCGTCATTCATGCACCGTGCGCTACTTTCGGCATATGATGAGACGGTTTTTATTAATCATCACATATACATTGACGGCATGCCCGTTATTTGCCCAACAGACCGACAGCGTCAGCGGGTCAACGCGTCATGTCGATCTGGTGACCATATACGGACGCCGCACCGTCTCGTCGGCCATACCCGCACAAACCCTATCGGGCAAAGAGCTCAAAGCACTAAGCGCCAACACCATAGCCGACGCCATCAGATATTTTTCCGGCGTACAGCTTAAGGATTACGGTGGCATAGGCGGACTTAAAACCGTCAATATCAGGAGCATGGGCAGCCAGCACGTGGGCGTGTTCTATGACGGCATAGCCCTTAATAACGTCCAAAACGGACAGATAGACTTAGGAAGGTTCTCGCTCGACAACATGGAGGCCATATCCATCCATAACGGACAAAAAAGCTCTCTTCTACAGTCGGCACAAGACTACGCCTCTTCAAGCACCATATACATGCGCACCCGCACCCCCCGCTTCGAGAGGGGCAACCGCAACCTCGACATAGGCTTCAAGACGGGTTCTTTCGGCACCGCCAATCCGTCGTTGCTGTGGGAGCAGCGTCTGAGCGACAGGCTATCAAGCTCTGTCAGCGCCGAATATCTCTATACCACAGGACGTTACAAGTTCAGACACACCACACTCGGAGGTTACGACACCACACAGACAAGACACGGCGGCGATGTCAGCGCATTACGCGCCGAGGCGGGACTCTTCGGCACCGTGAAAGAGGGACAGTGGCGTGCCAAGCTCTACTTCTACAACTCCGAACGCGGCTATCCCGGTGCTGCCGTACGCCATGAGCCGGGCAAATTCCGCCACGAAGACCGCCAGTGGGACCGCAACATATTCGTGCAAGGCATGTTCAGAAAGCGACTGGCCGAGCGTTACAACATACTTGTGAGCGGCAAGTATGCCAACGACTACCTGCGCTACCTCTCCGACCCCCGCATCAACGAGAGCACCATGTATGTCGACAACCGCTACCACAGCCAGGAGGTCTACCTCTCGACTGCCGGCGAGGCCGAGGTGTTCAAATGGTGGAGTCTCAACCTCGCGGCCGACTACCGATACAACACCATGAACTCCGACATGCCCCTGTTCGTATATCCCCGCCGCCATACGCTCCTTGCCGCAGCGGCCACGTCACTGCGGTTCGACCGCCTCAACATACAGGGCAGCGTTCTTTACACCCTGTCTATTATACACAACT
>JAIECQ010000177.1 GCA_029068395.1 Rikenellaceae bacterium | reverse complement strand
GTACGGTTTTAGCGTGCGTTGTGTCCGCTAAATATTAATACTTTGGTTCTTTGATTTCTTTGATTCTTACCCGAGGGATTGTGTAAGCGGTGGCCAGCGGTGGCCGTGATTCAGTTGTGTATGCTTTTGCTGCATTGCCCGCTATGCTTTGCCGTGCTGCCGTTATTATTTCTGTTTTGCTTACGCGTTTTCCCGTCGAGAGTCATGCCCCTGTTGAATATCCTTCAGGCACTCAGCCCAAGGGCCAAAAACAGCTATCCCATAAATGTGTAAGACGTATGTCGAAACACATTTATGGAATAGCTGTACTTATCCGCTTAGTTTGCCCTCAAGAATATCAAAACGGGGTCCGTGACCCCTCCCCCGGAAGGGCCGCCGGAGGCAGTGCCAGTAATACAAAACAGCAGTGCCAGCAAACCATTATCCGCAGTGCCAGCAATATCAAAGGCCGACACCAAGCACTTAGGCCTCTACGCCGTCGCGGAGTTTCTTTTTCATGCAGTCGTATGCGATAGGTGTCGACACGAATATTGAAGAGAAGGCTCCGATGATGATACCGAACAGGAGGGCGAATATGAATCCGCGTATCACTTCGCCTCCGAATATGAATATGGCCAACAGAACCACGAGAGTGGTGCCTGTGGTATTGACGGTACGTGCGAGTGTAGAGTTGACAGCACTGTTGATGTTGTCCTTAAGTTTACGCTTGGGATAGAGGGTGCGGTTCTCGCGTATGCGGTCGAATATGACCACTGTATTGTTTATCGAGTAACCTATGATGGTCAGAATGGCGGCTATGAACGACTGGTCTACATCGAGGTTGAAGGGCAATACACCCCAGAACATCGAGAATATACCGATGGTAATCAATGCGTCGTGTGCCAGGGCCACGATACCGCCCAATGCCCACTGCCATTTTTTGAATCGCCATGCGATATAGAGTCCTATTACGATAAGCGAGAAAATGACGGCTATCACGGCATTTCGCTTGATGTCGTTGGCCACGCTCGGACCTACGTTGTCTGACGATATGATGCCATAGGGACTCTGCGCCGTGGTAAGGAACTCGTCCAACGAGAGTTTTTCCTTGAACAAGGGAGAGAGCGACTCATAGAGCATCTCGTTGATCTCGGCGGTAACCTCATCGCCGGTGTCCTGATATTTGTACTGGGTCACGATGCGCATCTGGTTGTTGTTGCCATACTGCTTGACCTCCAGACCGTCGGTGAACTTGGTTCCGAGAGCTGCACGCACGCTGTTAGTGCCTACGTTATCGTCAAAGCGCACCACATAGGCACGACCGCCTGAGAAGTCGACACCGTAGCTCATGCCGCGCACGGCAAACGACACCAGCGTAGCCACCACAAGGATGCCCGACACCACATAAGTATATTTACGTTTGCCTATAAAGTCTATATGCGTGTTGCTCAGGAAGTTCTCTGTTGCTTTGTTTGCAAATTTGAGTTTCCAGCCCTTAGCGACCCACCATTCGAGCATAAGACGGGTAACGAATATAGCGGTGAACAGCGAGGTGAGAATACCTATTATAAGAGTGGTTGCAAAACCCTGTACAGGACCGGTACCGAATATGAAGAGCACGATACCGGTAAGCATGGTGGTCATCTGACCGTCTATGATGGCCGAATAGGCATTCTTGAAACCGTCGGCTATGGCCAGACTTATGCCCTTGCCGGCACGAAGCTCCTCTTTGATACGCTCAAATATGATGACATTGGCGTCGACGGCCATACCCATGGTAAGGACGATACCTGCAATACCGGGCAATGTGAGCACTGCGCCGTAAGAGGCCAGCACGCCGAAGAGGAAGAAGAGGTTGGCCAAAAGGGCTATGTTGACGATAAGGCCGGCCGAGCTGTAAAATATTATCATGTAAAGCATCACCAGCACGAATGCTATGATGAACGACATCATGCCGGCATCAATAGACTCCTGACCGAGCGACGGGCCTACCACCGCCTCCTGTATGATGCGGGCGGGTGCGGGCAGCTTACCTGACTTAAGCACTATGGCCAGGTCGTTGGCCTCGTTGAAGGTGAAGTTACCGCTTATGCTCGAGCGTCCGCCGGGTATTTCGCCATGCACATAAGGCGCCGAGTAGACGTAATTGTCGAGCACTATGGCGATGTAATTGCCGGTATTCTCTTTGGTAAGGCGTGCCCATGTCTTGGCACCCATGGCGTTCATTACCATAGAGACCTCAGCGGCGGCGCCGTTGTTTTGCGAATATTCCGGGCGTGCGTCAACGACAGACGAGCCGTCGAGGGGAGCCTGCTGCTGCTTGGTGTTGGCCTTGATGGCATAAAGCTCATAGATGACATCGGTGCCTTTCATGGGTTTTACCGCCCACATGAGCTTGAGGTCGCGGGGCAACATCGAGCGAATGTCTGAACGGTTAAGCATGGCGTTGACCTTGGCGGTGTCGGCGGCATTGGCGTAACCGACAACAGGACCCTCACCCACACGTCCCTGCGCATCCATAACAGGCATGAGCTTGGAGAAGAGCGGGAACTGCTTTGCCATAAGGGCGGCATTGGCCAGTGAGTCGGCGCCCGATTCGAGCGAGTCGAGGCGGCTTGCCAGCACATCGGCATTGGTCATAGAGTCGATGACGCTGCCTGCGGTGGTGACTGGTTCAAGGTCGGCCACCTGGGCAAGACGGTTGTTTACGCTCTCAAGCAAGGGGTAGACCTCGCGGTTGTTGTATGTTGACCAGAACTCAAGTGACGCAGTACCCTGAAGGAGCTTGCGCACGCGCTCGGGTTCTTTGATGCCGGGAAGCTCAACGAGTATGCGGCCTGAGTTTTCCAAGCGCTGTATGTTGGGCTGAACGACGCCGAAGCGGTCGATACGGTTGCGCAAAACGTTGTATGAGTTGGTGATGGCGTCACCGGCCTGCTCTTTAAGCACCTTGACAACCTCGGCGTTGCTCATGCCCACAGATATCTTGTCGCCCATATCTATAGTAGAGAAGATGCCGGCAAGACGTCCTGTAGGATCGAGCTTCTCGTATGCCGAAAGGAAATTGTCGATATAGTTGGAGCTGCTGTTGCGTGTGGCAACACGGGCCTCAGCCAAAGCCTTGTTGAAGGCGGGGTCGGGGTTGTTGTTGGATAGCGAGCGGAGGATATCCTCTTCCGATATCTCAAGCATCACGTTCATACCGCCTTTGAGGTCGAGACCGAGGTTAAGCTCTTTACTCTTGCACTCGGAATAGGTATATTTGACAAATCCGAGATTATAGACCACCTGCGACTTTATAGAGTCGAGGTATCTCTGTTCCGCCACCGGGTTGCCGTGGCTCGCTTCAAGGGCTTCCTTTTCAACGCTCTTGGTAACGAACGTGAACGACAACTGGTAAAGACACGCCAGTGCCAAAACGGCCGTCAGGAATTTAAGTGCGCCTTTGTTTTGCATTGCTTTTAAGTTATTATTTTTACCATCGAGACCCGCAGGCCTCCTTTAATTTATCATTACATCAGCCTCTCTTTCAGGCTTGCGCCATAGAAAAAGCAGCAAGGAGACGTGACAGTAAAAGTGCCGCGCAAGAGTGCGGAAACCTTTGGCCACAGCCCGTGACGCCCCCAAAAAAGCGTCGGTAAGACCCGCAAATATAGTGTTTTTTAATTTGCCTTGCAATAACAAGCCGCTCTGAATTAGGGCAAAACTTCAATCAAACCCGTCCGCAGGACTCTTTTTTCGCGCATACACACGTCCGGAACGCCCTTTGCGACAGTATAATGACCCGCTCTGACAGGGAGTGTCACTGTAGGGGAAGTGTATTCCCGGCAGTGCGGCGAGGGGCCCGGCAGGCTATCGAAAAGGGCCGTAACCCCTTACGCAAGCCCTCGGGGAAGAATCAAAGAAATCAAAGAACCAAAGTATTAATATTTAGCGGACACAACGC
>JAIECQ010000176.1 GCA_029068395.1 Rikenellaceae bacterium | reverse complement strand
ACACAGGCACAAAGCCAAACTACAAGCTACAAAACCTTGACAAAAGCTACAGCCAAAGCGCCATCCCAACCACCGCCGCCTACCTTACGCCTCACGACCGAATTTCATCCCCCCTCTACACTCACCCCGTGCGGCCGGCGCCAGCGCCGGCCCACCCCGCACCAGCAGGGCGGTCTGAGTGAAGCGAAACCGCATATTTTCATTTAACCGAGATGCTTTTGCGGGCGTTTTTTTGCATCGCAGCGGTTTGTTTCAGCAGGTTCTGCCGCCAGCATGCTTTGTGCAACCGACAGGCTTTTGCGCCGCCAGTCTTTCGCACCGGCAGGGCGGCGAGGTACGAGCCGCAACGGGCCTCGCCTCCCCCCGCGGAGGCCCGTAATTCTGTCACGCTATTGTAGGTAGTGACTAAGTCACGGCGGTTATGTGCCTCACTTACCCGCTTTGACCCCGCAGGCTCGGCCCGTGGCTCCTTCACGCTAAAGGTACGTGCCGGCCAACCCAAGGTGCTGCACGTCTTTGTCGTTCACTACGCCAGACCATCAGCACGCCCTCAACCTCCACGACGATGAGGCCGGCGCCAGCGCCGGTCCACCGCGGTCTGAGTGCAACGAAACCGCACACTATTCCTTATAACCGGCATAACGAAGTATGTCGTAAGCCAAAATTCCTTATTCCGGGACGAGGCAACGAGTCCCGAGCGGCCCGGAGCCTCCGCCCACGGAGGGCCGCATATCGGTGAGTAATATGTATGGCGGTGAATAAGTCACGGCAGTGATGCTCATCATTTTCTCGCTGTGCCCTCCGCAGGCTCCGGGTCGCTCTCAGTTGTGCCGGTGGTTGCGGCTGTGCTGCTTATGGTTGCAGCACTACTGTTATGATTTCTGTTTTGCTTCCGCACTCTTTCCGCCGAGAGTCATGCCATGTTGAATATCTCTCAGGCACAAAGCTTAAGGGCCAAAACGGATAATGCGATAAAGGTGTGAGACGACAGTCGAAACGCCTTTATCGCATTATCCGTACTTATCCGCTTAGTTGTTCCTCAAAAATATCAAAACGGGGTCCGTGACCCCTCCCCCGGAAGGGCCGCCGGAGGCAGTGCCAGCAAATCAAAACGGCAGTTTCAGCAAACCATTATCCGCAGTGGAGGCATACCATTAGCTGTAGTTTCCGCAAGCATAAAGGCAGATAAAGCGTTATGGTTTGGAGAAATAATTGTACCTTTGCGGGTAGGTATTTGTTCGTTGGTCTGAGGACTGACGGGACATAAAAAATAGTTTGTACAGTGAAGAGAATCATATCGCCGTCGTTTCTTTCGGCTGATTTTGCCAATTTGCAGGCAGAGACAAGTATGATAAACGAGTCGAGGGCCGAGTGGATACACCTCGATGTTATGGATGGTCGTTTTGTGCCTAATATAACATTCGGTTTCGATGTCATAAAGGCCATAAGGCGCCATACCGACAAGGTGTTGGATGTGCATCTTATGATAGCCGAGCCTGAGAGATATGTAGAGCAGTTTGCCCTTGCGGGAGCCGACTATATCACGGTTCATGCCGAGGCGGCCACCCATCTGCACCGCATATTGCAGACGGTGTCGGGCTGTGGCAAGAGGTGCGGTGTGGCCCTTAATCCGGCGACGCCTGTGTGTGCTGTCGAGGAGGTGATGGACATGGTTGATATGGTGCTTGTGATGTCGGTCAATCCGGGTTTTGCGTCGCAGAAGTTCATACCTTCGAGCGTCGATAAGGTGAGACGGTTGAGGAATATGGCTGCCGGACGCGAGGTGCTCATAGAGGTTGACGGAGGGGTGTCTGCCGATAATGCGGGTGTGCTTTTCGATGCCGGCGCCGATGTGCTGGTGGCCGGGAGCGCGGTGTTCAAGGCGCAAGATCCTAAGGCGGCGATAGCCCGGCTGCTGGAGTGCCGATAACAGGGGGAGTGACGGATGCCTAAAGAGCGGCAGCAGTGGGGTCATGCAAACGGGGTGGTATTAAAACGTTATACTTAATATGATATCAATAAATGGTGTTACCGTCACTTTTGGCGGTGAGAATCTTTTTGACAACATATCGTTCATAGTGGGTGAGCGTGACCGCATAGGTTTGGTTGGCAAGAACGGTGCCGGCAAGTCGACCCTGCTTAAGGTGATAACCGGCGAGCAGAGTCCATCGAGCGGCACGGTGTCGAGAAGCGGCGATGTTACAATAGGTTACCTGGCCCAGCAGATGCCTCTTTCTGACGGTCGCACCGTGATGGAGGAGACGATGACCGCCTTTGACAGCATAAACACCTTAGAGAGGCGCATAGAGGAGTTGGGGCAGCAGATAGCCTCCCGCACCGATTATGAGAGCGCATCTTACGAGAAGCTGATACATGAGTTGTCGGAGTGCACCGAGAGGTTTCACATGATGGACGGGTCGTCGCGCGAGGGTCAGGCCGAGAAGGCGTTGACGGGTCTTGGCTTCAGGCGCAGCGACTTCGGGCGTGACACATCGGAGTTTAGCGGCGGATGGCGTATGCGCATAGAGCTGGCCAAGATATTGCTTCGTCAGCCGTCTGTGATACTGCTTGACGAGCCGACAAACCACCTTGACATAGAGAGCATAGGGTGGCTGGAGGATTATCTCAAAGATTATCGCGGTGCGGTGGTGCTGATATCGCACGACAGGCGTTTCTTAGATACGGTGACAACGCGCACTGTGGAGATAATGCTCGGCAAGACACACGATTACAATGTGCCTTACAGCAAGTATGTGGTTTTGCGTGCCGAGCGTAGGGCGCAGCAGCAGGCCGCCTATGAGAATCAGCAGAAGATGATTAAAAGCACCGAAGAGTTCATAGAGCGTTTCAGGTATAAGCCCTCCAAGTCTAACCAGGTGCAGTCGCGCGTCAAGCAGCTCGAAAAGCTGGAGATAATAGAGGTGGACGAGGTTGACAACTCGACGCTCGCCATACGTTTCCCGCCGGCGCCAAGGTCGGGTAACATTGTGCTGGAGGCCAAGGGGGTCGGTAAGTGTTTCGACAACAAGCGCATATTCGCAGGTGCCGAGTTCACCCTTGAGAGGGGCGACAAGGTGGCTTTCGTGGGTCGCAACGGCGAGGGCAAGACCACATTTGCGCGCATGATAGTGGGTGACACTCCGGTGACAGAGGGCGTTTTGCGCACCGGTCATAATGTATCGGTGGGCTATTATGCCCAGAACCAGGAAGATTTGATGAACGGCGATTTCACCGTCTTTGATACCCTCGACAGGGTGGCGGTGGGCGACATACGCACCAAGTTGCGCGATATATTGGGGGCCTTTCTGTTTCGCGGTGACGATATTGACAAGAAGGTGAAGGTGTTGTCGGGAGGCGAGCGTTCGCGTCTGGCCATGGCACGCCTGATGCTCAATCCGTACAACCTGCTGATACTCGACGAGCCCACCAACCACATGGACATGCGTTCCAAAGATGTGCTTAAGAGAGCGCTTAAGGAGTATGACGGTACCCTTATTGTAGTGTCGCACGACCGTGAGTTTCTCGAAGGGTTGGTGTCGAAGGTCTATGAGTTTTCCGACGGCAGGGTACGCGAGCATTTGGGCGGCATAGACGACTTCCTGTACAGGCATAAGATTGAGAGCATGGCGCAGATAGAGGCCTCCTCAGCAGGCAAAGCGTCGTCGGGTGCGGCGGCGGTAAAGGATGCCTCGTCTGAGGCGTCGGTGAAGGCTGGTGGCAGGCAGAGGAGCTTTCATGAGCAGAAAGAGCTGGAGCGCGCCCGTCGCAAGCTGCGTGTGGCTGTCGACAACGCCGAGGCCGAGATAGAGCGTATAGAGCGCGCCATAAGAGAGTATGACAACAAGATGGCCGACCCTCAGGCTTATGGTCTCGATATGTCGGACGCCTCTCTGTTTGATGACTACAACACTCTTAAGTCGCAGTATAACAAAGAGATGAACAAGTGGGAGGCGGCAACCGAGGCATTGGACGATTTTGATGCCAAAAACGGGTTTTAGGTGAGGCGAGTAATTTTAACGATTGAGATATGGCAGACAGAAGCATGATGATATTTGGTGTGCGTCCCGTTATGGAGGCACTGGAGGCGGGCAGGCAGTTTGAACGTATATTTGTCAGGAAAGGCTCCGACTCGCCCGTGATGCAGCGGTTGGTGGCTATGGCCTCGGGTAGTGGCTTTGACGTGGCTCAAGTGCCTGTGGAGAAGTTAGACCGCATGGTTCGCGGCAATCATCAGGGCGTGGTGGCTCTGGTGGCAATGATAGATTATGCCATCATGGATGATGTGGTGGCTCGCGCAGGCGACTCTTCGCTGCTGCTGATACTTGACGGCGTGACCGATGTACGCAACTTCGGCGCCATTGCCCGAAGCGTCGAGTGTGCCGGGGGAGACGCCATCATAGTGTCGGCAAAGAACGGGGCTCCCGTAAACGGCGAGTCCGTCAGAAGCTCGGCAGGAGCACTTAACATATTGCCCGTGTGTCGCGTAGGAAGCATACGTAACGCCATAAGGCAGCTCAAAGAGTGTGGTTACAAGATTGTCGCCGCAACAGAGAAAAGCGACAACCTATTGTGGGAGGCCGACATGTCGGGACGAGTGGCCATAGTGATGGGAAGTGAAGACAAAGGTATATCCAAGGAGTCGCTCAAGCTGTGCGACACCCGTTTGGCTATTCCTATATGCGGCGAGATTTCATCCCTCAACGTCTCCGTGGCCGCAGGCGTGATGCTATATGAAGCCGTAAGACAACGCCGGTGATGGCTTGCAGCCACGTCCGGTGATGGTGTGCCGCCATTGCGGGTAATGGTTTGCCGGCACTGCCGGTTTGTATTGCGTTCACTGCCGGTTTTGTATTGCTGGCACTGCCTCCGGCGGCCCTTCCGGGGGAGGGGTCACGGACCCCGTTTTGATATTTTTGAGGAACAACTAAGAACATAAGTACGAAAGATATGTATAAAGGCGTTCGACTATCGTCTCTCACCTTTATCCATATCTTTCGTTTTTGGCCCTGGGAGGTTGTGCCTGAATGATATTCAACATGGGCCATGACGCTCGACGGAAAAGAGTGCGGAAGAAGTTCGGCAAAGCATAACAGATGACTCTTATACACATCTCCGAGCCAACGAGA